>DMJQ01000049.1:6148-21472 GCA_003457065.1 Clostridiales bacterium | reverse complement strand
GTTACAGGATTAAGGATTATACAGATATAAATGACATGATATGCAGGACAAGAAGCGAAGGTTTCGGAAGAGAAGTCAAGAGAAGAATTATGCTGGGAACTTATGTGCTAAGTGCAGGATATTACGACGCTTATTATAAAAAGGCGCAGAAGCTGAGGGGCTCAATTGTAAAAGCATTCATGAAAGCTTTTGAATCCTGTGATGTGCTGCTTGCACCTACAGTGCCCACGACCGCATTTGAGCTTAACTTCACATCAAAGGATCCTGTTGAAACATATTTGACCGACATATGCACGGTTCCCGTAAACATTGCAGGACTTCCTGCGGTTTCCGTTCCGTGCGGATTTGACGGCAGCGGACTTCCGATAGGCATGCAGCTCATAGGAAGAAGTTTCGGTGACGCTGAAATATTGAATGCGGCGTATCAATATGAAAGTATGATGAAAGATAAAATATACAAAAAACTGGAGATGGGGGTGATATTATGAGCTGGGAACTGGTAGTTGGACTTGAAACTCACATTGAGCTTTCCACAAAGACAAAAATATTCTGCAGCTGCACCACAGAATTCGGAGGTGAGCCCAATACTCACTGCTGTCCCGTATGTGTGGGGATGCCGGGAACACTTCCGAAATTAAACAGGGCAGTTGTTGAATATGCCGTTAAAGCTGGCCTTGCCACAAACTGCATAATCAGAAACATTTCAAAAATGGACCGCAAAAATTACGTGTATCCGGATCTGCCAAAGGCTTATCAAATATCTCAATATGATAAGCCTCTCTGCGAGCACGGCTTCATAACACTGTCCTCAGGAAAGAATATTAATATTACACGCATTCATNNGCAGGCAAGCTAATTCATGAAAGAGATGACACTTATATAGACTATAACAGAGGCGGAGTTCCTCTCATAGAAATCGTGTCGGAACCTGATATAAGGAGCATTGATGAGGCAGTTGAATATATTGACCGCCTGAGGCTGATTATGAAATATATTGGTGTTTCTGACGTTAAGATGCAGGAAGGCTCACTGCGCTGCGATGTTAATATTTCAGCGAGAAAAAAGGGAGAGAAAAGTTACGGTACGAGGACCGAAATAAAAAATATGAACTCTTTAAGCTTTATTGCCAAGGCAATAGAATATGAGTTTGACAGGCAGATTGACATCCTTGAAAGCGGCGGAGAAATCGAACAGGAAACGAGGCGTTACAACCAGGACTTAAATATCACAGAAACCATGCGCGGAAAGGAAGATGCGGATGATTACAGATATTTCAGGGAACCGGATTTAGTTACGATTTCTTTGTCCGACGAAGAAGAAATAAAAAAATTCAAGGAGCAGCTGCCTGAGCTTCCCGGAGAAAAGTACAGCCGGTTCATAAATGACTACGGGCTGCCGGAAGCGGATGCGGAACTTCTGATAAAATATAAAAAAGTTGCGGAATATTTTGAAGAAGCATGCAGGGATACTAAAAACAAAAGAACTGCCGCAAATTATATTCTGGGACAGATTTTCAGAAGAATGCCTACCGATGACGAAAAGGAAGAGTGCGGCATTTCTATTCCGCCTGAATATCTGAATGAACTTATTGTTTTAACCGAAAGCAAAAAAATAAATTCCAGCATGGCGAGAAATGTTCTTGAGCAGATGCTTGATACGGGCAAATCGGCAAAAGAGTTTATTTCGGAAAAAGATATGGCAGGAATAGATGAGGATGAATTAAAAAGGCTCTGCCGGAAGGCAGTGGAGGAAAACGAAGATGCCGCATCACAGTATTTAGCAGGAAAAGAGAAGGCACTTGCGGCCATCATCGGTTATATAATGAAAGAAACAAAAGGAAAGGCAGATGCGGTTCTGGCGACGGAAATTGTGAAACAGCTGATAAAACCATAATGAATATTAGCATGAGCGGACGGATAATCTTCTCATGCTTTTTTGTACCGCGGCAAACGGTTAGTATTTATACTGGCGCGGGAGAGAATAAATTGGTAAAATTACCCGCCGCCTGCTTAACAATTGGATTGTTAATGCATATACTAATGGAAGAAAAGAAAAAAGGAGAGAAATTATGATAATCCATGTAGTTCAGCCAGGTGATACCATATATTCAATTGCCGCGCAATACAATGCTTCACCGCAAAAAATAATTGCGGATAATGAACTGCAAGACCCCAATGTTCTCGTGCCGGGGCAGACACTGGTCATACTTGTGCCTGAGCAGGTTCATACAGTTCAGCCGGGAGATACGCTTGAAAATATCGCCCGGAGATACGGAACGACAGTTACGCAATTATTGCAGTACAATCCGCAGATTGCTTATGCCGATGCAATATTTCCCGGTGAACAGATAACTATAAGTCTTGCAGAGGAAAAAAGAGGTCCCATCAGTGTTATCGGATATGCCTATCCGAATATTGACAGAACGGTTCTCATGAAGACGCTGCCGTATCTGACATATTTAACACTGTTCACTTACGGAATAACTCCGGAGGGAGATCTCATCGGAATTGACGATGAGGAACTGATAAGAATAGCCAGGGATTACGGAGTTGCACCGCTCATGCTTATTTCTACATTGACTGAAGAAGGAACATTCAGCAATGAACTTGCTCATGTAATACTTAATGATCCGGTTGTACAAAACAACTTAATAGAAAATGTCGTACAAAACATGAAAGAAAAGCAATACTACGGTCTGGACATAGACTTTGAGTATGTGCTGCCCGAAGACAGAGAAAAATTTGTCGAATTCGTAAGAAACATGACTGAAAGATTAAATCAGGAAGGATTTCAGGTGTTTGCAGCACTGGCTCCGAAAACCTCCGCAGATCAGCCCGGGCTTTTATACGAAGCTCACGATTATCCTGCTCTGGGTGAAGCTGCCAACAGAGTTCTTCTTATGACTTATGAATGGGGTTATACTTACGGGCCTGCAATGGCGGTTGCTCCGGTTAACAGAGTTGAGGAAGTGCTGGATTATGCCGTTACGGAAATTCCGAGAGAGAAAATTTACATGGGCATTCCCAATTACGGCTATGATTTTATGCTGCCGTACATACAGAATGTTTCAAGAGCCGATTCTGTTTCAAATGTAGAAGCTGTACAGCTTGCCGAAGAAGTCGGCGCACAAATTCAATATGATGAAGAGGCACAGGCTCCTTTTTTCATTTATTATGATGATCAGGGAAGACAGCACCAGGTTTGGTTTGAAGATGCAAGAAGTATACAGGCAAAATTAGATTTATTTAGCGAATACGGCTTTGAAGGAGTAGGATACTGGAACATCATGAAATACTTCCCTCAAAACTGGCTTGTTTTAAGCTCAGAGTATGATATTACAAAACTATTATAGAAAGCTTGCCATAAAACTGTAATTTTTACAAAAATGTTGGCATATATTTTTGTATAGGTGAGTAGGAGGGAATTCATGAATAATAAAAATTATAGAGTGATGAAATTTTTTGAACCGATAAATAAGCGCGATAAGTCAAGAGGATATGTGCGTCTTGATATCAGGGGCATTAAGGGAAATATAATAGTGTCGGTTGAAAATCTCGGGGATGTGAAAACGACAAGCGAGGTTTATCTGTATAAGGATAAGACAAATAAAATAAAATTGGGTGATATCAACAACAAGAAAGGTGTGCTCAAAAAAATTCTGACATTCGGCAGCAATAATGCAATTGAGGATTACAACACCTGCGCAGTGGTAAAGGATAAGAAAATAGTTATGTATTCTAACTTATTCAATGCGGCAAGCCAGGATCAGATCAGAAAGCTTGAAGAGGACGACACTGTATTTGATGATACTGCATTTATAGAAGAAGCTGTCGAAACAGAAGATAAAAACGCAACGGTTCCGGAAACTGCTGTCGAAACGAAAAAACCGCCTATGGAAGCAGCAAAGTCTGAGGAAGAGATACCTGCCGTTAAGAAAAAACTACCCGAATTCGTAAAAAAAGATACGCCTGAAACGGTTAAGAAAGAAACACCTGAATTGGTAAAAAAAGATAAATCTGAAACTATTAAAAAAGAGATGCCTGAATTAGTGAAAAAAGAGATGCCAGAAGAGATTGAGGAAGTAAGAGAAGATATGAAAGAAGATAATAAAGCTGATACGTTCACGGAAGCAGTGGCAGACAATGAAGCCGTTCCTGAAAATGACAGCATCGGCAGGACATCCGTATCTTCAGCTGTTAATATCAATGATGAGGCAGTGAAGGCAGAAAAAAGAACAGATGCCGGAGACAAAACACAGACTCATAGATTTAAAAATAAATTTGATGAGAGCCTGTACAATGTTTTAAGAGACTATAAGCAGGTTGAGCCGTTGTCGGTGAAAATAAATGACTTTTACTGGTGGTACATACCATATGACGAAAAGGGCATAAAAAACGGATTTTTACCGTATTATAACCAGATAGTAAGCTCATATTACCCGTATCCCATGTCAAACCGTGTCACAACGTGCAGCGGTCTCATGGAAAAATACAGGCACTATATATTCGGAATTTACAAAGAGAATGATGATATTGCAAAATTTATATACGGAATTCCGGGAAGTTTCACGAAAGAAGAGCAGCCTTACAAAGGAATAACAGGTTTTAAAAACTGGTCTTACAGCAACAGGGAAAATAATGACAGACACGGATACTGGCTTGCGTTCGTAAATCCTAAAACAGGAGAAACCACAGAGCCGCCGCAGATAGTATTGTCTTAAATAACTCTGTACAAATTTTCTGATATTTGTTATAATTAACGAGAAGAATTAAAAAGGAGTTAAAAAACAAATGCCGCCAATAAGTACCAACATGCACTTTGGTAAATTATTTATAGAAAATTCAAAAGAAGAAATCCACATACCCAGTTTTATCATAGGGATTGTTTCACCTGACACTATAAATGAAGATGATTTTGAGGATATGCATACTTTTGATGAGGACGGGAACATAGACGTGCGTGAATTTTATGAGCAATTTAACTTCAAAAATCTGAATTTGACGGAGAAATCATTTATATTGGGATATTACTGCCACTTGTGGTTCGATGAATACTATAAGTTCAACGCAAGCAAGCTTACTGTACATAACAATGTGGAACTGACCGACGAAGAGCTTGTGGAAGCTATTAAGGCAATATTTAAGTACTACGACAGCAAGGCAATAAACAGCTTCTTTGAAAAATATGCCAAAGAAATAAATGAATTCAACGATAAAATTAATTTAAAAGAGATCAACGGTATCAGCATTAAGAAGGCAAAAGAAAAAATACAAGAATTTTTAAAGGATACCATACCGGATGTTGCCTACCCAGGGCTTATTGAAGAGCCGGAATATATGAGTTTTATAAAAAACGGCTGCAGTAAAATAATGAAATCATTATAAACCTAAAAACTCCTTTTAAGGAGTTTTTTTAAAAAGAAAAAATTGACTGGACAAATAAAATATAATATAGTTGATATACTTGGAATATGCTATTATTTTAGATAAACTAAACAAGGATGGATTATGGTGAAATATAAATACGTATTTTTTGATTTTGACGGCACTCTTGCTGATACCGAAGAAGTAAATTTTGTTATATATCAAAAACTGGCTGAAAAATATAACCTGAGAAGTATTACCATAGATGAGTTAGGACATATTAAAAAAATGAGTGCAAGAGAATTAATGGCATATGTGGAACTTAAAAAAAGATATCTGCCGTTTCTTCTCAAAAGAGGAAAAAACCTGTTAAAACAGGATATAAAAAATATAAAACCATGCAAGGCAGATATGTTTGACATAGTCTTGAAACTTAAAAACATGGGAATTAAGACTGCAATCATTACGACAAATTCAAAAATAAATGTTAAGATGTTTTTAGAAGAACACAATGCAGATATATTTGATTTTATCGCAAGTTCTTCCATGTTCGGCAAGGAATCGAAGATGAGAAAGATTATTAAAAAAGAAAAGATTGAACCTGAAGAAGTGCTTTATGTTGGCGATGAGATCAGGGATATCAATGCTGCCAAAAATACGGGTGTTGATATCGCTTCGGTTGCCTGGGGATACAATACGGTGGAAAGCCTTAAAAGGCATAAACCCGAGTACCTCATATATGAACCTTCGGAACTTTTGGATATCTGCAATTAAAACACGAATGTTAAAATAGAAATTAACTTGATATTTCGCTAAATGTACATACATTTTTATTGCATTTTGAAATTTCGTGTGCTAAAATACGTTATAAAAATAAGAAAGGAATTATGCGAAATATGATTTATACGATTAAGCCTGAATATCATGCCATTCCGGAACTGACAAGAATACTTGAAGAGCATCCTGAAATACAATTTGTATCGTTTATGGGTGTTGATATCGGCGGCAATGGTACAGACGAAAAAATACCTGTAAAGTTATTTATAAAAGATATGGACGAAATGCTTAAGTATGGAATACAAACAGACGGATCAAGCGTAGAGCTTCAGGGCATTGCCGATTTAAACAACGCAAGAATAGACATACTGCCCGATCTGGACTGCAACTGGTTTGTAGATTACAATTACGAACATTATGATGATGAAAACGGGCTTCCTGTTGGTACTTTAAAAATTCCTTCTTTTATTATACACGGCGGAAAACAAGTTTGTTCAAGATCAATTCTTAAAAGAGCCACATCAAACTTTAAATCTCAAATTTTAGAAATAATGAAGAAAAATCCTCATATACCTCAAAGCTTAGGGTTTAAATACGAAGATGTGGAAGAAGTGCTGCTGACTTCGGCAACCGAACTTGAAATGTGGGTTAAAACACCTGAACAAAGAGCTGATTTTGAAGAGCTTCACACATCGCAGGTTTTAAAGGAGCAATACTGGAAAAGGACCATGGGAACCGTGAGGACTGTCCTTGAAAAAATTATGGCTCAGCTTGAGTTATACGATCTAAAGCCTGAGATGGCACACAAAGAGGTCGGAGGAATTGCTAACAAAATAGATGCAAAGGGCAGAATTACACATGTTATGGAGCAGCTTGAAATAGACTGGAGATTTTCCGAGTCTCTTCAGACAGCTGACAATGAAATATTTGTGAGGGAATTAATTGAAGACCAGTTCAGGCACCATGGGCTGGAGGTTTTATTCAAGGCAAAACCCATAGAAGGCGTTGCCGGAAACGGCGAACACACTCATCTGGGCGTTGCCGTAAGACTTAAGAACGGAAAAAGAGTCAACATTTTTGCACCGGAAAACATCAGAAAAGACTATTTGAGCGAAATAGGCTACGGAGCTCTAATGGGTCTTCTGAAAAATTATGAAGTAATAAATCCAATAGCAACTGCCACCAATGATGCTTTTAACAGGTTGAAACCTGGATTTGAAGCTCCTGTCTGCATCGTAACCTCACTTGGCGGAACTAAGGAAGCACCGTCAAGAAACCGATCGGTATTGGTTGGAGTAATAAGAGATGTCAACAATCCAAACTCCGTAAGATTTGAATTGAGGTCGCCAAATCCATATTCTAACACATACCTGGTTATTGCCGCTTCATATCAGGCAATGCTTGACGGAATAAAAAGTGTTGCCGAGGCTGGGTTAAGCTGCGGGGATCTGGAAAAAGAAATCTCCAAAAAATACGGAGAAGATGCCGTGTATCTGGAAAAATACAGGGAATACAGAAGTGAAGAGGATGTGTTTGAAAAATACAGCGAAGAAGAAAGAAACAAACTGTATGGCAAGGCACCTGCAACTGTATGGGAAAACCTGAATGAGTTTTCTTCCAGCATGCTTAAGCAGCAGGCATTAAAATCCGGTGATGTTTTCACTGATGAGTTACTTAACTCTTTCAAAGAATCAACTCTCCAGAAATGGAAAAACGAGCTTAAGGGAAGAATAATTCACGACAACATCATGCTTTTAAAAACATTTGTGAAGCTTCATGACGAACAGGATCATGCCACGGATTTAGATGTTGTGAACTGGGAAAGAATAATCTACCTTAAAACAAAACTCATGAAGGACAGCATGACAAAAAAATGTATATTTACTAAGATTAAGACAGCTTTAAGCCAGGGAGATTATGACACTGCTTCAGATCTGCAGAAACAAATGAATGAAAAGATGACTGAAATCAGAAAACTGTATATTGAATACAAAAACAATATTTTTTAAAATGTTTCAATATAATGAATAAAATTTAAAATCAGAACGAAAAGTTCTGGTTTTTTTGTAATAATTTGTAGTATAAGTTCTTAATAGTATTAGATGAATGGTTATTTATAAAATTGACAATAAATTATTGTTTACAAACTTTTATAACTATGCTAATATAATATTGCATAAAAACGTATTCATAGCACATGGGTAGTGCTTGGGAATCTTTTATGCAATATGCTGCGTGTGATGTAAACGTTTTATATAGGGACTATTAATGGGCATTATGGGTTGAGAAGAGTTATATGGGTTATTATTTTTTATCCTTATAAACAATGTTAATATACACGCACGAAATATTATTGGAGGAGAATATGAGTAAAGTTCCAAGGCAAAAGAAAGAAGCTACATTAGGAATTTCTATCATCCCGGTAATCTTCATCATAGCAGCATTGGCAGTATCAATAATAATTTTTGAAGCAGATCCGCATATACCTATATTGATAGGTGCAGCTGCGGGAACGTTTATTGCTGTATATGTGCTTGGTTACAAGTGGGAAGAAATTGAAAAAGGCATTATTGACTCAATAGGCAGTGTAATGCAGGCAATTTTAATACTTGCCATAATCGGTATGCTCATAGGGTCATGGATTGCGGGCGGCGTTGTGCCGACATTAATTTATTACGGTCTGAAAATATTGTCACCTACATTTTTCTTAGCTGCGTCAATGCTGCTCTGCAGCGTTGTTTCCTTGGCAACAGGCAGTTCCTGGACAACCGCGGGAACAGTCGGTGTCGCACTTATAGGCGTTGGACAAGGTCTGGGCGTTTCGGCTCCTTTGGCTGCTGGCGCTATAATATCCGGTGCTTACTTCGGAGACAAAATGTCACCGTTGTCTGATACCACAAACCTGGCTCCTGCAATGGCAGGCTCAACTTTATTCGATCACATCAAACACATGATGTATACAACCGGACTTTCATACGGCATATCACTGATTATATACGTAATTATCGGACTGCGATACAGAGGCCATGAGCTGGATATGGCAGAAATTCAGGGTATACTGGATGCCATATCAAGTATATATATAATTAATCCGTTATTCCTTCTGGTTCCTGTAATCACCATAGGTGCTGTTGCGTTAAAGATTCCGGCAATCCCGGGCTTAATCATGGGAGTTGTACTTGGTGCAATATGCATGATATTCCAGGGAGGAGATTTCGGAACTATATTAGACGTTATTCAAAACGGTGTAGTGGCTGAATCAGGTCATGAAATGGTAGATGAGCTGTTGACCAACGGTGGTATGCAAAGCATGATGTGGACAATTTCATTGATTATGTGTGCNNATTCGGCGGTGTTCTTGAATCAACGGGAATGATGGCGTGCATAGCCGGAAAGATGCTAAGCAAAGCAAAGAGCACAGGCTCATTGATACTCGTTACATTATTATCCTGCTTATTTGTAAATATTTTGTGCGCGGATCAATATTTAGGTATTGCACTTCCGGGAAAAATGTTCAAGGATGCGTATCGTGAAAGAGGTCTGGCGCCAAGAAACCTGTCTCGTGCCCTTGAAGACTCAGGTACGGTAACAGGTGCTCTTGTTCCTTGGAATACCTGCGGTGCTACAATGTCGACGTTCCTTGGCGTTTCTACATTTGCTTATGCTCCGTTTACGTTCTTTAACCTTTTAAGCCCGATAGTTTCGGCAATTTACGGATTTAACGGAATCTCGATAATGACTCTGGAAGAAGATCCGGCATCAGATCAATATGTAAGGCCGATGAAGCTTAAGAAATCACCGAAAGAATTGGCCGAATATGTTGCAAATTATCAAAAAAAACACAAAGTGAACGCATAGTTTTATTATAAATTAAAACAAAATAACCTTGTAGTGAAACTATGAGGTTATTTTTGTACATACTGCCGCATTTAGGCGAATGTGCAGTCAGAAGGTAAAATTACTGCCTGAAACGGGCTTAAATTTACAGTTTATGGTATCGTTTTCGTTTGACATTGAGTCCGTTTCATTATATTATATATGTGATGAAAGAAAAAAATATAACACTGCAAAAATGTTGTGATATTGTGAGATTATCTGTGTGTTATACAGCTTAAAAATATCATATTATGCTATGTCAGGAGTGAAAAGTATGGATTTTCAACTCAAGTATGCAGAAGAGCTGAATAAGCTTAAAGAAAATGAAAATAACATAGAGTTTTTCCGCAGATTAGTATCTAATCGGGATGAACCGGAAGCCATGAAGGAAACAATCGATGGCCTGTTAAAATTTTCTAAAGAGAATAATCTCAACAATGTGAAAGCGTGGGCATATTATTATTTAGGCTGGTATAACTTTGATAAAGCTCATTATGACAAAGCCGCAGAGTATTTTTTGGTTTCAAATGACATATTCAGTATCATAAAAAATAAAGACGGGTTAATATATGCATGCAACGGCTTAACAAATGTATACTGTCAGATAGGACAATTTAATCTGGCAAATGAGTGGGGGCTTAAAGGCATATCCTTGTGCGAAGAAACCGGCAGCAAAGAACCTCTTGTCATACTGCTCATAAATACAGGCATTAATTATATTCAGATGAAATTTTTCGGCAAGGGAAGAGAAATCTTTCACAGCCTGAAATTAATGGACTGTGAATTGACAAAGACACAGCTGATTTCCTGCTATCTGTCGCTTGCTGAAATTGAAATAAATATAGGACAGCCGAGCACAGCACTTTCATACATTGACAATGCTTTGAATATAGAAGAAGAAATGCGGATAAACACGGCTGTATGCGAAATACACAAATTGCGGGGAATGGCATTTGTGAAGATGAATTCATATGACCTTGCAGAGCAGGAATTTAAAAAATCATATGAAATTTCCGACAGATATGAATGCATATATGAAAAATGCTGTTCAATGGTGGAATGGTCCAGACTGCATATTTTAGTGGGAAGAAAAACCGAAGCTATAAGGCTGCTGAATGAAGTAATAGAGATCTGCAGCTACAAAGAATTAAATATTTTATTGCGGGAATCATACCATATATTATACACGATTTATAAAAACATGAACATGCCTGATGAAGCTCTCATGTTTCTGGAAGAATATATTTTAATTGACGATAGAATGTATGACTATGAGCAAAATCAATTGATGGCTAAAATGAATTTCAAACATACCAAGAGAGAAGCAGATCGATATAAATTACTTTATGACAAGACTGAACTGCTGTCTACTATCGGACAGAAAATCATTTCAAATTTAAATATAAAATCAATTATCGACTTAATCGACGAAGAAATCAATGAACTAATCGAAGCTGATTATTTTGGCATAGCAGTTTATGAACACGACAAGGATGAAGCTACCTATTATTTTGTGGGTGAAGATATGCAGATCAAAGAAACTATGAAATTTAAAGAATCAGCTGATAAGACATTCGGAGAATACTGCATTAAAAACAAAAAAGAAATTATAATCGGCAATTCGGACAAAGAATATAAAAAATATATCGGCAATTCGCCTATTGAATTTGAGTCTGCAAAAGGCAAAAGCAGGTTAAATATGATGTCCATAATATATATTCCAATGATAATTAACGACAAGGTAGTTGGATTGATGACGGTTCAAAGCAGGGAAGAAAACGCTTACGACAAAAATGACCTGCATACATTGAAGATCCTTGCCAATTATATGGCAATTGCAATAGAAAATGCAATCTCATACAAAAAGATTGCAGACCTTGCCACATATGACAACTTGACAAGTTTTCTTACCAAGTTTGAAATTATAAGGCTGGGAGAAATTATTTTTGATAAATACGAAGCAAGCAAATCAAAATTCAGCGTTACAATGATAGATGTCGACCATTTTAAGACCATTAACGATACATACGGCCACGTACTTGGCGATAAGGTTCTGAGCATGGTTGCCGAAACGATTTCAAAATGCATCAGAAATACCGATTACATCGGAAGGTACGGAGGTGATGAATTCCTTCTCATATGTCCCGGGCTTGGAGAACCTGAAGCCGCGGATGTTGCAGAAAGAATAAGGTCGGCGGTTGAAAGCACAATATTTGATCTGGGAGACGGAATCCTGGTGTCTGTTACAATAAGCCTTGGGGTTCATGAGTACAACAACAAGGATAAATGTTTTACGGATGTGGTTAAAGCAGCTGACAAAAGCTTGTACTGCGCCAAAGATAATAACAGAAATTTAGTAATCTGCAGTTAATTGAACAGGTGTTAAATTAAAATATGTAAGGTTAATTTTTTATTGACTTTACATATTTTTTACATAGATAAGGTTTTTTCTTTACCATCAGGGTATATATTTAACACAAGATAAAGAATGATTCTAAAAGGAGAATAAATAATGAAAATAAAAAAGTTATTATCGATAACCGCATCAGTTTTAATGCTTACTTTGGTTTTTGCAGGGTGTGCCAAAGAGCAGACACCGGCAGGTGGGTCTTCCGGAAATAAGGCACCGGAGTTTAATTATAAAAAAGATGTAACAGTTATAGCAAGAGATGCGGCTTCGGGAACAAGAGGGGCATTTCACGAAATAATGGGGATAATTCAAAAAGAAGGAGATACCGAAGTTGATAAACTTGTGGTAGGAGCTCTGGAATTTGACGGCACGGACAAAGTTATAACAGCAGTGGAAGGAGACAAGTACGGCATTGGCTATATTTCTTTAGGTTCCGTGAGCGAAAGAATTAAGGCTGTTTCGATTGACGGTGTTGAACCGACGGTTGAAAATGTCAAAAGCGGAGAGTACTCTGTAGCCAGACCTNNTGACAAAAGGAACAGAAAACGAGCTTGTTAAAGACTTTTTAAGCTTTGCACAGTCAAAACAGGGACAGGAAATAACAACAGAGATGAAATATATAGGTGCGGCAGAGGCTCCGGGGGAATATACCGCTTCGGGCATGTCCGGAACAATTAAAGTCGCAGGCTCCACTTCCGTAACACCATTAATGGAAAAATTACAGGAAGCCTATACAGAATTAAATCCTGATGTAACGTTTGAAATGCAGTCGAACGGTTCCTCTCAGGGAATAAAGGCTACTATTGACGGCTCATATGACATAGGAATGTCTTCAAGAGAATTAAAAGAAGAAGAGGCTTCACAGCTTAACAGACACATACTTGCAATTGATGGCATTGCGGTAATTGTAAACAATGAAAACCCAACTGACAATCTGGCATCAGACGTTGTGACCAATATTTACACCGGTGAAATTACCGGGTGGTCTGAAGTTAAGTAATGGAAAGCACAAGAAAACATAATGTCAATGAAAAACTTATGCAGGCAGTATTCTTTATGTCCGCATCAGTTTCGGTTATAGCTGTGATTGCCATCTGCCTCTTTCTTTTTTTAAGAGGCATACAGGCTGTAGCTGAAATAGGTCTTGCAGATTTTATTTTTAACGAAAAATGGGCGCCTACAAACATTCCCGCGTCCTACGGAATTTTGTCCATGATTGTGGGCAGCGTATATGTGACGGGAGGGGCAATTGTGCTTGGTGTTCCCATAGGTCTGATGTGTGCGGTGTTTTTAGCGGAATTCTGCCCGCCCGGTGTTTATAAAATAGTAAAACCCGCTGTTAATCTGCTGGCTGGCATACCGTCAATCATATATGGATTTTTCGGAATGCAGGTGGTTGTGCCGTTTGTGAGAGAGCATTTCGGCGGAAACGGGTTCAGCATAATGTCGGCATCAATAATTCTTGGAATAATGATACTTCCGACAATAATATCAATAAGCGAATCATCCATACGTGCAGTGCCTTACAGCTACAAAGAAGCTTCATTCGGTCTGGGAGCCACTAAAGAAGAGACGGTTTTCAGAGTTGTGGTTCGTGCGGCAAAATCGGGAGTGCTCACATCCGTTATTCTCGGAATCGGCAGAGCTGTTGGAGAAACAATGGCTGTTGTAATGGTAGCCGGAAATGCGGTAATGCCTTTGGATAAAATAAAATTGCTAAAGCCCATAAGAACACTTACCACAAACATAGTTATGGAAATGAGCTATGCGTCGGGTATTCATGAATTGTCGCTCATTGCCACCGGAGCGGTTTTGTTTGTGTTCATAATAATGCTGAATACTGCTTTGAGTCTTATTAAATCAAACTCGGCAAGGAATTAGGAGGCAGAAATGGAAGAAGTTAAAGCTTTAAAAAACTTAAAGAAAAGAAAGTTCACCTCCCTTGTTCTGAAAGCTGCGGTATGGTTTTGCGGAATATTGACAGTTGGAATACTGATATATATACTGATGTTTATACTGGTGAGAGGAATTCCTAATATAAGCATGGAATTTTTGTTCGGCGAATATAATTCAGATACTCTTTCTGCTTTTTCATCCATGGTGACTACAATTGAAATGATTGTACTTTCGGTGCTGGCTGCTGTTCCCACCGGTGTATTCTGCGCAATTTATCTCACTGAATACGCAAAGAGGGGAAACAGGGCAGTGAGGATAATAAGGCTTGCCGTCGATACGCTTGCCGGCATACCTTCAATAGTTTACGGACTGTTCGGCATGATTTTGTTTGTTAATGTTCTTGGATTCAGAGCATCAGTGTTGTCGGGCATCTGCACGGTATCAATAATGATTCTTCCAGTCATAATAAGCTCATCGGAGGAAGCCATTAAATCAGTGCCCGATGCGTACAGGGAGGCAAGTCTCGGCTTAGGAGCAACAAGGTTAAGAACAGTGTTTAAAATAGTGCTGCCTTCCGCCATGCCTGGAATTCTTTCGGGCGTGATACTGGCAATAGGTCGCATAGTGGGAGAGTCAGCCGCTTTAATCTTTACCAGCGGAACAAATGTTTTGAAGAATCCATCTCTTAACCTGTTTGCTTCCCAGAGGACTCTTGCAATTCACATGTATATGCTGGCAAATGAAGGGCTGCCTCATTCAAAGGATATGGCGTTTGCTACTGGAGCCATACTGATAATCATTGTTTTTTTAGTAAACCTTGCAACGACAAAGCTTGCAGGTAAATTCGGGAGACTTGGCGATGAATAACAGAAATAAAATGAACATAGAGAATGTAAATTTATATTACGGAGATTTTCAGGCACTTAAAAATATAAACATGGAAATAAAAGAAAACGAAATAACAGCATTTATCGGACCGTCAGGCTGCGGAAAATCAACTCT
>DMJQ01000049.1:336-6048 GCA_003457065.1 Clostridiales bacterium | reverse complement strand
GCTTTGCATAGCAAGAGCTTTTTCGGTGAACCCGGAGGTCATACTGCTTGACGAGCCAACATCGGCGCTGGATCCTATTTCTACAATGAAAATAGAAGATTTGCTCATAGACATTAAAAAAGAATATACTATAATAATAGTAACGCATAATATGCAGCAGGCTACCAGAATATCGGATAAAACCGGATTTTTCCTCCACGGTGAAGTTGTTGAATTCGACGAAACGGAAAAATTATTCTCAATGCCTGAAGACAAGAGAACAGAAGATTATATAACCGGCAGATTCGGCTAATATGGGAGGTAAAAATGAGAAACAGATTTGATGCGGAACTGGAAAACCTGAACCTTGAGCTGATTAAAATGGGAAGCCTGATAGAAACAGCTATTGAAACAAGCGCAAGGGCTTTGATTAATAGGGATCTGGAATTGATTAAGAAGGTTAATGAGTTGGAAATTGAAATTGATGACATGGAAAAAACCATTGAAAGTCACTGCCTGAAACTTCTCCTTCAGCAGCAGCCTGTTGCGTCGGATTTAAGGGTTATAAGCACGGCTCTTAAGATGATAACCGATATGGAGAGAATCGGTGACAATGCATCTGACATAGCTGAGATTGCCGAATTCATGGTTGATCAGGAATTCATAAAGGATCTCATTCACATACCGCAGATGGCTGATGCAACCATAAGCATGGTTAAAAGAAGAGTGGATGCTTTTGTGAACAAGGATAAAGAGCTGGCTCTAAAAGTTTGTAGGGACGATGACATTGTCGACGATTTGTTCCGTGTCATTAAAGGAGAACTGATTGAAAAAATACGGGAAAAAGCAGAAAACGGCGCTCAGGCAATCGACCTGCTGATGATTGCCAAGTATCTGGAGAGAATCGGTGATCATGCCGAAAATATTGCCGAATGGGTTATATTTTCCATAACCGGTGAACATAAAACAAGAGGAGAGTGAAATGAAACTCATTTATTGCGTGGAAGACGACGCCAGAATAAGAGAATTGATTATGCTGGCTTTAAGCACTGCGGATTTCGAAATACTTGGATTTGAAGAAGCGGAAGGCTTTTATGCGCAGCTGAAAAAACAGGTGCCGGATTTAATACTCCTTGATTTAATGCTGCCTAAGACGGATGGTATGACAATATTGAAGGAATTAAAAAGAAATTCGGTTTACAGCGACATACCCGTCATCATACTTACAGCAAAGTCAATGGAATTAGACAAGGTGAAGGGGCTGGAATCCGGTGCCGACGATTTCATAACAAAGCCTTTCGGAGTGCTGGAGCTTCTTGCAAGAGTCAAGGCTGTCCTCAGGCGTTCGGGAAAGAAGGCGCCGGAAGAGGATGTGCTTGAATACAACGGTCTTTCATTAGATTATAATAAACGTACGGTTTATTACAATAACAATGCTGTTGCACTCACTTACAAGGAATTCGAGCTTTTGCACTACCTGATGCTTAATAAGGGCATTGTTTTGTCAAGAGATAAGATGCTGTCGGAAATATGGGGATATGACTATGAAGGTGAGACGAGAACAGTCGACATGCACATAAAAACCATAAGGCAGAAGCTGGAGGCGTCAGGCTGCCCAAACTATATAGTGACTGTGAGAAGTGCCGGATATAAATTGGAAGAGCAGGCTGCAGAATGAAAAAAAGACTGTTTTTAATGATAATGCTCATTTCTGTTGTTGTGTCCGCATTTTCCTGCATAATGACCACGCTGGTCTACTATGACTTTTATGTGACCGATGCAAAAAATCAGCTTAAGACAATCGTTGAATTGTCATCTGGTCCCGAGAACTGGGAAAATGAAAATAAAATTAAAGCTTCAGTCAATAAGATACTAAATGCCA
Source organism: Clostridiales bacterium (assembly GCA_003457065.1). Taxonomy (GTDB): domain Bacteria; phylum Bacillota; class Clostridia; order Tissierellales; family Sedimentibacteraceae; genus Sedimentibacter. Next base: position 4,187 of record DMJQ01000049.1, on the reverse strand, counting down.
CAGACTACAGCATGCGATTTACCGTTGTAGACGAAGACGGAAATGTTGTTTATGACAACTGGGCTAAAAATGAAGCTCTGGAAAACCACAAAGACAGGCCGGAGGTTGCCGGTGCCTTTGAAAAAGGCTTCGGAGAAGATACAAGATATTCTGATACCATTTCATCAGATATGTATTACTATGCCGTTAAAATGAATGACAGCGAAATTTTAAGGATATCAAGGGAAATTAAAAGCATTAATTCGGTATTTGACGATATCGTTCCTATGCTTCTGTTTTTGTTTGCAGGCATTCTGATAATAGTATATGTGGCTGCCGGTTCTTTCACCAAAAGGATATTGAAGCCTATAAGCGAGATGGCTAAATCACTTGATGATATGCTGGAGGGAGAAGAGAGCTTAAATATCGAAATTTATGATGAATTTCAGCCTCTGTCCCACAAGATACGCGAACAGAAAATTAAAATAAACCAGTACATCGGCGAGCTGAAATACGAGAGAGATACCATCGGCATTATTACTGAAAATATGAAGGAAGGATTTATTCTCTTAAACAGTGATCGGCGCATTCTTTCTATAAATACCAGCGGTAAGCGCATGATAGGCAATGACAAGTTTNNGAAAAACAACAAAAATATACTGGAGCTTACAAGAAATGCCGAGATTTTGGAGAGAATCGACATGTCAATAAAAGAAAACAAGCACCTTGTTTATGATATTGACACGAGCCGCAGCCACTTCAGATATTATTTCAGTCCCGTAAAGGAACATCAAAGCATGAATGTTGCCGGCATTTTAATATTGATAGAAGATGTTACGATACAAAAGAATGCGGAAATTATGCGGAGAGATTTTTCCGCCAATGTATCTCATGAACTAAAGACACCTCTCACGACCATGATTGGTTTTGCCGAAATGATTAAAGAAGGTCTTATTACCGATTCGGAAAGCATACGAAAATACTGCGGCATGATTAACAGCGAAGGATTGAGGCTTATATCCCTGATTGAGGATATAATGAGGCTTTCAAAGATAGAAGAAGGAGTCGGCTCTGAAGATAACACCATTGTAAATTTAAGCGAGACTGCACGGCAGGTTGTGTCTTTATTAAAGTCAAAGGCAGACAGCTTAAATGTGAAACTGAATCTGCAGGCTGAGGAAGTGTTCATGAAAGCCAACAGCAATTACGTGAGCGAGCTCTTGTACAATCTTGTGGACAACGGTATAAAATATAATAAAAATAACGGATCTGTGGATATTGATATAAATAAAGACAATGAGTTCATAAGTATAAAGGTGAAAGATACGGGGGCGGGAATAGCCGAAGAGCATCAGTACAGAATCTTTGAGCGCTTCTACAGAGTTGATAAGAGCCGTTCTAAAGAAACAGTAGGGACAGGGCTTGGACTGTCAATCGTTAAGCATATAGCCGAGCTTTACGGAGGAACGGTGGAACTTAAGAGCAGGGAAGGCTTCGGAACGGAAATTACAGTTAAATTTCCGGAAAATTAGCGGACTTGAAAATTATAATATATGAATAGGCTGTTGCAGAGATTCATGTCATTGCTGTCGGAGTTCTCGTTTTTACAGATGAGATTCTTCGGTTTGTAGTGACAAATTGAATTGCTTGTGACGGCCTATTTAACTTTTATGTTGAAACTATCTATAATTTAAACTATAATTAATTAATTTTAAAGATAATTTTAATGTGTGAGGTATAAACTAATGTATGTTATTGACAGAGAAAAGCTGATTGGTATAAGACGTGAGCTTCACATGAACCCGGAACTGGGAGGCAGCGAATACAAGACGATGGATATAATCTGCTCGTATCTGGATTCATGGGGTATCGAATATAAAAAGGGTGTTGCCGAAACCGGAGTTGTGGCAATAGTCCGTGGAAAGAGCAGGAGAGAAAATCCATTATGCATCGGAATAAGAGCCGATATTGATGCTCTTCCCATAAAAGAAGAAACTGATGTGGAATTCAAATCACGCAATGAAGGCAGGATGCATGCCTGCGGCCACGATGCCCATACGGCTGTGGCTCTTGGAACTGCCAAAATTATAAAATCAATGGAAGATGTGCTCAGAGGCGATGTTAAATTTTTCTTTCAGCCTGCGGAAGAAACTAAGGGCGGAGCCGAAAGGATGATAAAAGAGGGATGTTTAAGAAATCCGGAAGTTGAATATGTGTTGGGACTTCATGTGGACCCAGGTTTGGAAGCGGGAAAAATAGGCGTGAAATACGGAAAGATGATGGCATCTTCAGATGAATTGAGTATTGTTGTCCGCGGCAAATCGACTCATGGCGCTAAGCCCGACAACGGCATTGACCCCATAGTCATAGCAAGCAATATTGTCGTGGCACTGCAGTCTGTTGTAAGCAGGAACATATCTCCGTTAAACTCTGCGGTGCTTACCATGGGAAGTATTCACGGCGGCACGGGAGGAAACATTATACCCGATGAAGTGATAATAACAGGAATATTAAGAACACTGGATGATGAAACACGCAGTTTCATGCAAGAGCGAATTGCCGGGATTGTTGAAAGCGTGTCCAGGGCTTTGGGGGGCGAAGGTGCCCTGCATATAAGAGAAAGCTACGGTGCACTGATTAACACCGATGAAGTTGTGACTAAAGTGAGAGAAACTGCCGAAAGGATGCTTGGAAAAGATAATGTGCTGATACGCGAATTTCCGGACATGGGTACGGAAGATTTTTCATACTTCAGCCGGAATGCAAAAGCGTGCTTTTTCAACCTGGGATGCGGAAATAAAGAAAATGGTATGGTATATCCGCTGCATTCAAGCAGATTTATGCTGGACGAATCATGTCTTGAGACAGGTGTAAGGCTGCAGGTTGAAAACATACTAACAATGCTTGGATAAGCAGAACTTTATATTGATAAAATAAAATAATGCTGATACAATTAACGTAGTCATGCCATGCCAATAATCAGAAAGAGAGAAATATGTTCGGATACGTTACAATAAACAAATCAGAATTAAAATTCAAGGAATACTACAGTTACAAGGGATATTACTGCGGTTTGTGCAAGTGCCTTAAAACAACGTACGGCAATAAATCAAGAATGACATTGAATTATGACATGACATTTCTCATACTTCTTTTGAGCTCTCTTTATGAGCCTCAGAACAAAGTATACAGCGAAAGGTGCATTGTGCACCCGTACAAAAAGCAGCTCATTATAGAAAATGAAATAACCGGATACGCAGCTTCCATGAACATAATTCTTTCGTATTACAACTTGCTTGACAACTGGCATGATGACAGAGATTTCAAATCTCTTGCGGCAATGAAAGCGCTGACGGGAGAATTTAAGAAATCCGGTGATGAATTGCCGGAAAAAACAGCAATAATCAAAGAAAGACTCTGCAACATCTCAAAACTGGAAAAAAGCAACATAGATGACATAGATGCCGTTTCAAACGAATTCGGACATCTGATGGAAGAAATATTTCTGTACAGAAAAGATGAGTGGGAGAAAAATCTAAGAAAAATCGGGTTTTATCTGGGCAAGTTAATCTACTACCTGGATGCTTACGAAGATATGGAAAAAGATGAAGAAGACAATTCATACAACCCTTTTAACAATCTTAAATCAGAAGATAAAGAGAAGTATGCGGAGGAGCTGTTAATGCTGAATTTATCTTTTTTAAGTGATGAAATAGAAAAACTTCCCCTAATGCAGGATAAAGGAACAATCGATAATATAATATATTCCGGAATTCTGAATAAAATAAACAAAAGGAGAAATGCAAATGAAAGACCCATATGAAGTGCTGGGCATAAAAAGAGGTGCCTCTAAAGATGAAGTTAAAAGTGCA
>DMJQ01000049.1:0-276 GCA_003457065.1 Clostridiales bacterium | reverse complement strand
ATACTATCAAGATTATAGCGGCGGCAGTTCATATAACAGCGGCTCGGGCAGCTTGTACAGCGTGAGGCAGCAGGTTCAGACGGGAAGATTCCGTGATGCAATGCGGACGCTGAACAGCATATCCGTAAGAAATGCCGAGTGGAATTATTTAATGGGTGTGTGCTACGTCAATACTGGATCAATAGCACAGGGTATGCAGTATGTTCAAAATGCCGTAAGAATGGATCCGGGCAACTTTGAATACAGCAATTTTTTAAACCAGATTTTAAATATGCA
>DMJQ01000029.1 GCA_003457065.1 Clostridiales bacterium | reverse complement strand
ATCGAAAAATTAAGGCTACGAAATTCCATCTACTCAGATACAGCGGTTTATGGTCATTTCAATTCCTGTCTTTTCCCGTGGGAGGACGTTAATATGTACACAAATTTAAGAAAGGCGGCTGAGAAATATGCTGATAGAAAAACTGAAAACTGAGCTGTTGATTCCAGCCGACTACAATCCTCGTAAAGATTTGAAGCCCGGCGACCCAGAATACGAAAAACTGAAACGCTCCATCGAACAGTTCGGTTATGTTGAACCCGTTATATGGAATAAAACCACATCTCATGTTGTCGGTGGCCACCAGCGTTTGAAGGTGCTTCTTGATATNNGCTGGTTATTGAAATGGATGAGGAAAAAGAAAAGGCTCTCAACATCGCCCTTAATAAAATCAGCGGTGATTGGGATAAGGATAAGCTGGCTCTTCTTATTGCAGATTTGCAGGGGGCGGACTTTGACGTTTCCCTCACCGGCTTTGAGCCTGCCGAACTGGACGCACTGTTTAAGGATTCGCTTAAGGACGGTATTCATGATGATGACTTTGATGTGGATGCTGAACTGCAAAAGCCTGCACTCACCAAGCAAGGTGATATTTGGATGCTTGGGCAACACAGGCTCGTCTGCGGTGATTCCACTAAGGCTGACACTTTCACACTACTGATGGACGGGAAACTCGCAAATCTTGTTGTAACCGACCCTCCGTACAATGTCAATTATGAAGGTACGGCTGGCAAAATCAAGAATGACAATATGGGAAATGAAGCATTCTACAATTTTCTGCTTGAGGCGTTTAAGAACACCGAAGCGGTGATGGCGAAGGATGCTTCTATTTATGTGTTCCATGCAGATACTGAAGGTCTAAATTTCAGAAAGGCATTCTCGGAAGCAGGTTTCTACCTTTCCGGTACTTGCATCTGGAAAAAGCAGTTGCTTGTTCTTGGCCGCTCCCCTTATCAATGGCAGCATGAGCCGGTTCTTTTCGGTTGGAAGAAGTCCGGCAAGCACAACTGGTATGCCGATAGAAAGCAGACCACTATATGGGAATTTGAAAAGCCAAAGAAAAATGCTGACCATCCGACAATGAAACCGGTAGCATTGGTAGCCTATCCAATTTTAAATAGCAGTTTATCTAATTGTATTGTACTCGATCCTTTCGGCGGAAGTGGTTCTACCCTTATCGCCTGTGAGCAAACGGACAGGATATGCTATACCATCGAACTGGATGAAAAATACTGCGACGTCATTGTGAAGAGATATATTGAGCAAGTCGGAGTCGAAGACAGTGTGTTTTGCATTAGAGATAATAAGAAGTTTTCCTATAAAGAACTATTAGAGATACAGTTATGATAAAAAGTATTTCATATTCTCAGGAAGAAATAATTAAAAACATACTGGAACTTCACTCAAAAAGCGGCAGGGTAGATTGCGACCCAACCTATTCTAAAGGATATTTTTATAAAGATACAGGGATAGAAAAACCAGGATACAAATTTGATATAAATCCACAAATTGAGGGAGTTGTAGAGGCTAATGCGGAAAAACTCCCTCTTTCTGATTGCAGTTTGAATACCATCATATTTGATCCTCCGTTTCTTGCTACTACCGGAAGGAGCTTAAATAAGGTTGATAATAGCAATGTAATCAATAAGCGTTTTGGAGTATATGATAGTGAATTGGCTTTATTTAGGTTTTACAGAAATGCGATGGAGGAATTTTATAGGATTTTAACACCGGAAGGCATATTGATTTTTAAATGCCAAGATAAAGTGAGCAGTGGCAAGCAGTATTTTAGCCACTGCTTTATTTATAATACAATGATTGAATTGGGTTTCTACCCTATTGATCTTTTTATTTTACTATCAAAGAGCAGAATCACAGCAAAATGGCAGCAAAATCAGAAACATGCACGAAAATATCATTCATACTTTTGGGTGCTTAAAAAATGTAATAACAAAACGCTATACAGTGAGGTGGTTAGGGATGAGTAAAAGTAAGGTTATAGGAAACTCATCTAAAGCTAAGGCCTTAAAGCAAATATCTAAGTGGCTTAAAAATCCACATTATGATTCTATGGGATATAAAATGTGGGTCAACGGTTTTGTCAGGCATTGTGCTTTCTTAACAAGATACCGCCGAATATAGAACATTATTTTTTCTACATAAAATGCTCGAAATGACTTGCTATTTACAGCGTTCAGAGTGATATATGTAGTACCGAAAAATGAAAGGCGGTATGAAAAATGAAGATAACTTATAACATTACAGGCCGAAAACGAAAATCGCTGGTAGGAGCAATCAGCCTGGAACTAAATGCTCCGACGATATACCTTGGTGCACCTACCTTTGCTTACGAAGTAGGAGGCTACCACATCGATAAGAATGGAATGCTCGAGGGTGAGGACAATCCTAACTTGGTTGCTGACCTTAAGGGATTGCATGACTTCAAAGCAATTACAGAAGAATATGACACTCCACTTCCAGAACCAGAACCAGTGCCGAAGGATATCCAAGTTCCTTACGAAGCAGCTCTTGGCGGAAGGGTCAGTACTTACCATGATTATGAGGAGCCACCCGTATATGTAGAACCTGAGCAAAGTGACGAGGTCGAAACTAACCTTTTGACCATTGATTTGCCAAGGTCGTCTTTCACAGATATGGCTCTTGAAAACCTCAAGCGATTAGTAGAAAGCAAAGCGTCCTTAATAAAAAAGGCTTTTGCTACTGACTGCATCCCTATAATAACAAACGAAGAAACTATTAGTTTTCCTTGGTTTCAAGGAGAGCTTACTTCGGATGAGGTGAAAGCTTACACCCATTTTGTGACTGCACTCTTTGAGATGGCAAAAACGCAGCAGAGAGTCAACGCTACCGAAAAGCAAGTAGAAAATGAGAAGTACGCTTTTCGTTGTTTTCTTGTCCGACTCGGCTTTGTAGGCACCGAATACAAAGCGGAACGCAAAACTCTGCTAAAGAACTTATCTGGCAACAGTGCCTTTAAAAACGGTTCTCCGGCTAAAGCTGAGGAGGTAATGACTGATGAATAACTTTCCTTCAAGAGAAACTGTTGAACGCATCCGCAAGCAATACCCCGTGGGCTGCCGAGTAGAACTTGTTCGTATGGACGATTTTCAAGCACCTCCTATGGGAACGAAAGGAATTGTCACTGGAGTAGATGACACAGGTAGTATTATGGTTCGCTGGGAGAATGGTTCCTCTTTAAATGTGGTTTACGGAGAGGATTTGTGCAGGATAATCGAAGAGTAATATGCACACTTTTCGCTTGAAAAAGCGGAGTAAGATTGTGTAAAAAATGACTGTATTTATCGAATAATTGTCTTGCTATTTACTCCTTTTAGAGTGATATATGTACATACCGAAAGGGACAAATACACTTTAAAAGGAGCAAGAATCAATGCTAAGCAAGAATTTTGGGATTGAAATTGAGTTCACAGGAATAACAAGAAACGAAGCTGCCAAGGTTGCCGCCGAATACCTAAACGGGACGGTTGTGAGCACAGGCGACTATTACGACACCAAGAAGATTACAACCGCTGACCGACGGGTTTGGAAAATTATGAGCGATGGTAGCATCTCTTGCCAGAAGAAACAAGGACGGCATNNCGGCAGAAGGTTGCAGCAACCAGAGAATACAGCGTAGAGCTGGTAAGTCCTATCCTAACCTACCAAGGAGATATTGAAACATTGCAGGAACTGGTACGCAGGTTACGCAAGGCAGGAGCTTTCACTAACAACTCCTGCGGAATACACATTCACTTAGACGGAGCAGAGCACACAGCAAGGAGCATTCGAAACTTTGTAAATATCATCGCAAGCAAGAATGACCTTTTTTACAAGGCATTGCAGATAGCACCTTCACGAATGGGTTACTGCAAAAAGATGGATGAGATTCTGGTGGAAAAAATCAACCGTAAGAAACCAAAAACGCTGCCACAGATTGAGAGCCTTTGGTATGAGGGTTATAGCGAAAGTACCAATCGACATTACCATTCAAGCCGATACCATTTTCTTAACCTGCACAGCTTTTTCAACGGAAACCACACGGTCGAACTCAGAGGATTTAACAGCGAACTTCACGCAGGCAAGATTAGAAGCTACATTGTTCTCGCCCTTGCACTGAACAACCAAGCACTGACACAAAAGTGTGCCTCTGCAAAGTGATATTGTCAATATTACTTGACAGTTTTTTCTCGTATAGTTCGTTATTAAGCAGCTGTGTTTAGAGATTCATAGTATCTCTGTCTCTTAACCATAGGAGGTAGTCCACCATTAGCAGAGCAAATCCTCCTGTTATTCCAATAGCTGATGAAATAGCGCCATATAAGAATCTTAAGTTCTTCGACAGTCATTTCCTTAGTATTGTAACGACCATAAAGTAGTTCTTCCTTCATTCTAGCCCACATGCTTTCGCACCTTGCATTATCATGGCATCTGCCACCATCACTGTTCATACTTTGATGTATGCCATATTTATTTATTACATTGCGGTATTCTTTACTGGTGTACTGTGTGCCTCTATCGGAGTGAACAATTGCACCTCTGAGATTAGGATAAGCTTTATAAGCATTATTAAGAGTATTTACACATAATGTGGCTTTCATATTTGTATCCATTGAAAGTCCAAGAACTGTTAAATCATAGCAGTCAAAAATTGCTGATATATAGAGCTTACCATCCTTTGCCTTAATTTCTGATATGTCTGTTATAGCCTTTTTAAGGGGCTCGGATGCTTTGAAATGGCGCTTAAGAAGATCATCAGATTTTCTGGCTTCGCGATCAGCTTTTGTTATACCATTAGGCTTACGTTTAGGTTTATGATTAAGGCCAATTTCCACCATAACTCTATAAACAGTACGTTCACTAGGGATATGGACATTTTCAGGATTTTTTAGAAGCAAGGCTTGGTGCATACGGATTCTTCCGTAGGTATCATTGTACTTATCTTCAGAATTGATTTTTATCATTTCTTTAGCCAGTGCCTCATACTTCCAGGTTTTTTCTTTATTGGTAAGGTAATTATGATAGCCTTGACGGCTAACATTAAGCATCCTACAATAAAATGATATTTTTCCTTTAATCATGCCGTCATTAGTCTTAATAGCTATAAATCTCATTCGTGAGTTTTTACTGACTTCCGACGGCTGGCTGCGAAAAAAGCGCTTGCTTCTTCAAGAAATTCATTCTCTTCTTTCAACCGTTTAATTTCCCTATTTTGCTCTTTAACTTGCTTTTTTAGAGCCATAAGTTCTTCAGTAAGAGAAAGCGCACTATCAGGAGTTTGAGAACTAGGTCCCAAATCAAGCATTCCTTCTTTGGAAGCCTTTACCCATCCATTTACTGTGCTTGGAGCAACTCCTATTTCTTTTGCGGCTTTATTAATACCAATTTCCTTAGCTAACTTCACTGCCTGAACTTTATAATCCTGGTCATAACGTTTTTGTGCCATAATAAGCACCTCCTTATCCTCTTAATTATATTTTGAATTATACGAGAATAAGGTGTCAACTTTATTTATACAACATCAAAGAAACCGCAGGTGGAGAATGAAAAGTTTGCAATGCGAACCTACCTCAACCGCATCGGTTTCATCGGCGAGGAATTCGCAAACTGCCGTGAACATTTGACCACTCACTTGGACGGCTCGGCAGCTTGGCGATTTCGGGCAGCCTGAGCGGTTGCCTTGCAAAAATAAGGAGGACAAAGACTATGAATAAAACATTTTATCTTGCCTATGGCTCAAACCTTAACCTTGAGCAAATGGC
>DMJQ01000187.1 GCA_003457065.1 Clostridiales bacterium | reverse complement strand
GCTTGGCATCATTATAGGTATAGGCTCGGTTATCGGTATCGTAACCGTCGGAGATTCCATGACGAGCTCCGTTTCAAACTCAATGCAAGCTCTTGGTGCTACGAATATTATAGTTAATCTGCAAAAAAAGGAAACCGATAACGGCATACCGACGCCTCCAATGCTGCAAGGAGATATGGGGACTATTGACGAAATTGACTTGATAACAGATGAAATGATAGAAAATTATTTAAGGCTTTACGGAGATAAGGTAGAGGCCGTCAGCATATATGAATCCGGTAACAGCGGAAAAGCAAAGGACGGGAGGCTTTATGCCAACGTATCCATTACAGGAACAAATCCGGGATATAAAATATCCAGCAATATAAATATGCTAGAAGGCCGATATATAAATGAAGGAGATATCAAATCAAACCGTTATGCCGCTGTGGTATCAGATAAGCTTGTCAGTAATATGTTTCCATCCGGTGAAAGCCCTCTGGGTCAGGAGATAAAAATTACTACGGATAGCAGCATACAAACATTTACTATTGTTGGTATTTATAAGTATGAAAATGATGTTATGACAATGATGGGCTCATCTGTAGCTGATAAAGACATAAGGACAAATGTATACATACCTCTTTCAACATGTAAAAAATTGATGTCCTCAAACGGCGGATACGAGTCTGTTACTGTAATGGGAAAAGCCGGGGTTGACTCAGATATTTTAACTGACAGCACGGCAAGCTTTTTCAATAACTATTATAAGAACAATACAAGATATAAAATAAGTGCAACCAGTATGGAGTCCATGATGAGTACCATGACTGATATGATGTCGACCCTTCAGATTGCCATAGCCGTAATTGCGGGAATATCCCTTATTGTAGGCGGTGTTGGCGTCATGAATATTATGCTTGTTTCAGTAACTGAACGCACAAGAGAGATTGGCACAAGAAAAGCCTTAGGGGCTCGTAATACTTCTATACAGATGCAATTTATTATTGAAGCCATTATTATTTGCGGCATAGGAGGCATAATAGGTATAATTGCAGGTATCTCATTAGGATATTTAGGCTCTTTACTTTTAGGCTTCCCAGGCTTACCTTCTATTTTTATAATAGTGGTTGCGGTAGTATTTTCTATGATGATAGGGGTATTCTTTGGATATTATCCTGCAACAAAGGCAGCACAGCTTGACCCCATTGAAGCATTACGATATGAATAAGTTTGTAAAGTTCAGCTGCATTTTACATACTCATACATTTCTCCATGAGAAATATATGAGAAAAACTTCCGCTTATCAATTGCTTTTATACTGAAGTGAAAACTCGGATTGAGACGGCTTAAAATAAGAGAAAAGCAATAAGAATTTTTGCTTCGCAAAATACCGTAAGGTTAAAATACTGTAAACAGTATTTTAATCAAGTCTGGATTTTTTCCTATTCCATTTGATGATGCTACGACTTCATATTGAATCAAGTATAACAATATATAGTAGCTAATTTTATAAAATATCAGGGCCCTGAAATACAAGTATTTAGGATATTATTCTTCACTGCTTGTTTTTGCTGTTTTACAAATTCACCTGCTGTTTATTAAAGAGAGGTTGATATAGTGATTCGGATTTTAGTAGTAGATGACGATAAGAATATACAAAAGTTAATTTCAAAACATCTCAATAACCACGGCTATGAAACCGAGTGTGCAGGAAATGGGTCTATAGCCCTGAGTATGATGGAAAAAAACTATTTTGACATGCTCATTGTAGATGTCATGATGCCTATGATAGATGGATATGAGCTTACAACCGACATCAGAAGTGTTGATAAACAAATACCTATACTTATGATTACGGCTAAAGATACCTTTGCAGACAAAAAAAGAGGGTTTACATCCGGTATAGATGACTATATGACAAAGCCTATAGATTTTGAAGAAATGATTCTTCGGGTGGAAGCACTTTTACGTAGGGCTAAAATTTCTGCCGACCGTAAGCTTGAAGTCGGCAATGTACTTATAGATTTCGATTCCAGAAGTATAATTATGCAAAATGAAAATATTGAGCTTCCGCGCAAAGAGTTTGATTTGCTTTATAAATTACTAAGCTATCCAAACAAAACCTTTACAAGAAGGCAGCTTATGGATGAAATATGGGGAATGGAATCCGATGCCGACGAAAGAACTGTAGATGTCCATATCAGAAGGCTAAGAGAAAGATTTTCAGATAATGATTCCTTTGAAATAGTCACCGTTAGAGGTCTTGGATACAAGGCGGAGTATTTAAAATGAAAAACATAAAAGGGCTATGCAAAAATTTAAAAATAGGTTCTCTTTATGTACGGTGGATATTTCTTTTTATGATGCTTCTGATGCTCTCTCACTTTGTATCCGTACTATATATTGCAAATTCAGCGCTTCCTAAAGTCAAAGGCATATTTACCGATGAAATGCAAAAAAAGGCTGAAATGATTCAGCTTTTGGCAGATAAAGATTTTGAAGTAACAGATGAATTAATTGAAAAGGCTGTTCCCATCAATATGGCCTTCGTCACTACTAATGGGAGCAACCTTAGAAATTTTGAAGCCTATGAAAATGAAATTTCAATCGGTATGATAAACCGAGCCACGGAAGGTGAAATACTAACCTTTAATTCAAAAGGCAGTATCCCTATGTGCCTGTTTAAAGCCGGAGAGCAGTACATTCTTTTTATACCCAAGCCCATTGAAGGCGGCATGGATATATTTAAGAATTCTATGCATGGAATACTGCAGGTGGGTACATTTATAGCCGCTTTTCTCATTGTTATTGCTCTTATCGTCATTATTCGGCCTTTAAAAAAGGTAATAAAAGCAACAGATGAAGTATCAAAAGGTAATTTTGATATTTATATTCCCCAAAACCACAAAGGGGATATCGGCCTATTAATCAGTAACTTTAATAAAATGACAAAGTCTTTAAAGAAAAATGAATATCTTCGGAAGGATTTCGTTTCAAGCGTATCCCATGAGTTCAAAACCCCTATTACATCTATAGAAGGCTTTGCCAGGCTTTTGCAAAATGAAGATATTACGCCTGAAGAGATAAAGGAATATACAAATATTATTATAAATGAATCTTCCAGGCTTTTAAATGTATCTGTTAATCTTTTAAAGCTCAGTGAGCTTGATAGCAGAGCAGTTGTACCTATACGGGAAAAGTTTTACCTCGATGAACAGATTAGAGGCATCATTCTCCTTATGGAATCACAGTGGAGCAAAAAAAATATTACGTTTGATTTTGATATAAGAGAAACCATTATATATGAAAATGAAGAACTTTTACATCATGTATGGCTTAATATTATTCAAAACGCCATTAAGTTTTCATATTATAATTCAGTTATATCCGTCGCTATAATTGAAGAAGAAAAAACTGTTAAAGTTTCTATAAAAGATTATGGCCCAGGTATGACTCATGAGCAAACCGAAAAGATATTTGACAGATTTTATCAGGCAGATAGCTCTCGTTCAGGAGATGGAAGCGGCCTGGGCCTTTCAATTGTAAAAAGAATAATAGATATTTTAAATGGTGAGATTATCTGCGAAAGTCAATTGGGAAAAGGAACCACATTTACAGTTACTTTAAATAAAGGGTAACAAAGAAAAGCAGACCAAAACATATGCTATTCACATTACCGGGAAATAACCAAATAGAAAGAAGGATTTCCCAAGCCGCCTGTTACAATGCACACTTTAGTCCTTAAGCCTACCCGTTTCCTCGTTATGGAGCTTTCTTTCATGCTTGTAGCCTTTATAATAGCACTTATTTATTTCATCAATTAATTTGCTCTATAAGGATTTTAAAACATACTTCAGTACCTTCTTAATATATTAAATCATGACCACCCGTCAAA
>DMJQ01000147.1 GCA_003457065.1 Clostridiales bacterium | reverse complement strand
GCAAACCGCTTATCGGCTTGAAACACCGATTCAATAAATACATCAAATCAGATAAAACCCGATTAGGTTTTATTACCTTAATGGTATTTATTATATCACTATTATTTCATATCGCCAATAACTTTAAGATTATTGTTGCTTCCCAGTATAACCACCACATCACCGTGATTTATTACCGTATCCGAAGATGGTACAATATTTATGTGTTCGCCTGTCTTTATCGCAATAACTGTCATTCCGTACTGTCTTGACAAATTCAGATCCTTCAGAGACTGTCCTTCCCAGCACTCCAGTGCAACCGTTTCAATTATGCTGTAATCCGGTGAAAATTCTATTACATCCAGAATATTCGGAGTAACAAGGCCATATGCTACCCTCATGCCCATGTCCCTTTCAGGATAAATGATCTTGTCTGCGCCTATTTTTTTCAAAACCCTTCCGTGAGTTTCATTGGCAGCCTTTGCGATGACAGTCGGCACTCCTGCCTCTTTGGCAATCAGCGTTGCCATTATTGAAGCCTGAACGTCTGAGCCTATTGCGACAATCGCAACATCAAAATTTCTGAGTCCAATCGTCCTGAATGAAGCTTCGTCTATGGCATCCATTTGTACCGCATGATCCACGTATGCCGAAATGTCTTTTATGATATCGGTATTCTGATCCACAACCATTACATCATGCCCAAGCTTTGTCAGTGTCTTTGCGGCGGCAGAACCGAATCTTCCGCAGCCTATTACAATTATCTGTTTCATATGTCCTCCTTTATCCGATAATTACTTTACCTTCCGGATAAGTATAGTTTCCTATATTTTTGTTTTGTCTTAAAAATGCAAATGCAACCGTCATAGGACCGACTCTTCCGATAAACATTACAACCGACAAAATTATTTTGCCGGCACTGCTTAAATACGGCGTCAGCCCCCTTGTCAGCCCCACCGTAGCAAAAGCTGATACCGTTTCATACAATATGTCAAGATAATCATATCCTGCAGCTTCTTCAGTCACCGACAGTATGATGGATGTTGCAAGCACCAGCATCAGTGATATCATCAAAATTGCGGCTGCTTTCAATGTCATTTCAGGCATTATCCTTCTTTCAAAAACCTCATAATCTCTTTTGCCTCTGAACATATTGTGAAACGAAATAACAAGCACGGCAAAAGTAGTTGTTTTTATGCCGCCTGCGGTAGATGCCGGCGAGCCTCCTATAAACATGAGTACAACCGTTATGGCAGCTGTGCTCATTCTCAGCTTTTCCAGAGGCACCGAATTGTAGCCTGCCGTTCTGGGATTCACTGCCTGGAAAATTGACGCGTTTATTTTGCCCGACATATCCAGATTTCCCATTGTACCCGGGTTATCGTGCTCCAGTGCAAACATCAGCACCGTTCCCCCAACCAGTAAAAATACAGTGACAATTAAAACCAGCTTTGAATGAAGTGTCAGCATATGAAAATTTCTGCTTGCGTATATGTCCCAAAACACATAGAATCCTATGCCACCCACTACAATGAGACCGCAAACAGCTAAAGTAATTACGGGATTATCTACATAATTAATCATACTGTTTCCTATCAGATCAAATCCGGCATTACAGAATGAAGAAATTGCATGGAATATGGAATAACCAATTCCTCTTACAAAACCGTAGTCCCTGATAAACACGAATGAAAACAGCAAAGCTCCCGCAAGCTCCACCCCAAATGTGTAAAAGAGTATGTTTTTGGTCAGCCTTACAACTCCCTGAAGCTCATCCGCATTTCTTTCTTCCATTATAAGCACTCTTGTTTTCAGAGATATTCTTTTGCCTATAAAAAAAGAAATCATGGCAGTCATGGTCATGACTCCGAGGCCGCCTATCTGAATCAAAATCAGTATTATCACTTTCCCGAACACCGTCCAGTGAGCAGCGGTATTTACCACCACAAGACCGGTAACACATGTTGCCGAAGTGGCAGTGAAAAGAGCATTGACAATACCTACGCTCTGTCCGTCCTGTGATGCCAAGGGAAGAACCAAAAGCAGCGCCCCTGTCAGTACAATGGTTGCAAAACCGAAGAAAAAAACCAGGTATGGATTTTTTTTAATTTCATTAATCTTTCTTTCGAAATATTTCATAGTTACCTCTAAATACAATCTCCGTTCCCCAATGTGTTTGCGCACACATTGGGGACTCGTTGCGGTTGACCTACTGCCATTTTCTCTTCCTTATCGGTCGAAAAAATGGGGTTAGTGTATACATAAAGAATGCACAAATTATGTTAATTTATGCACTCACCGTTTGTTGATTGATTATATCACTTTGTTTAATATTTTCAATATATTTTTTTAATACTCGCAGAAATACGATGAATTTATTCGCACGCTACCGTTCTATAAATCCGCATTCTTGCTGCATTACCGCCCATATTATGGCATATAAAAAGACTGTTCGCACAGTCTTATCTTATTACAGTTATTAATTTGCTTTTACCTGTTCAACAAGGCTTGTGAATCCTGCAGGATCGTATATAGCCATTTCTGAAAGCATTTTTCTGTTAATATCAATATTATTCTGTTTTAAAAGATTTATGAACTTGCTGTATGATAAACCGTTTTGCCTTGCAGCTGCGTTGATTCTTGCAATCCAAAGCTGTCTGAATTCTCTCTTTCTTAACTTTCTTCCTGTATAAGCATATGAAAGTGACTTCATAACTGCCTGATTGGCTGTTTTATATAATTTGCTTTTTGCTCCGTAATATCCTTTAGCAAGCTTTAATACTTTTCTATGGTTTTTCTTAGCATTTACAGCTCTTTTAACTCTTGCCATTTTCTTTCCTCCTGTAATGTATCGAGATTAATATGGTAATATTTTTCTTATTCTATCTTTATCCGCACTTGACAGCATTGTGCTCTTTCTCAGGTTTCTTATAGATTTAGAAGCTTTTTTGCCTGTGAAGTGATTTTTTCCGGCTTTTGATCTTTTAATCTGACCGCTTGCGGTTTTAGAAAATCTTTTTGCTGCTGATCTGTTAGTTTTTAATTTTACGATAACAGTTCCTCCTTAATGTTATTTTTTTGGAGCCAAAAACATAGTCATGTTCTTGCCCTCTACGATTGGTTGCTTATCTATAACAGAATAATCCGATGTCATTTTGGCAAATTGACTAAGCACTTCTCTACCTACGTCCATATGGCCAAGTTCTCTGCCTCTGAATCGAACAACTACTTTTACCCTGTCACCGTCTTCAAGGAATTTGCATGCATTTTTTGCCTTAACGCTTAAATCATGCTCCTCGATGTTCGGGGTCATCCTGATTTCTTTTACGTTAATGATCTTCTGTTTCTTCTTAGATTCCTTTTCTTTCTTCGCCTGAGCATATCTGTATTTACCATAATTCATAATTCTGCATACCGGTGGTTGTGCCGTAGGTGATACATTTACCAAATCCAGTTTTTTGCTCTCGGCAATTTTTAAAGCCTCTTTAGTGCTTATGATACCCAGCTGGCTTCCATCAGAGTCAATGACTCTTACTTCCTTTTCACGAATTTGCTCGTTGATTTGAAGTTCTTTTATAATTTACACCTCCAATAATTTTTCAAATGACTTCTTTATTAACAAAATAAAAAAGACAGCCATGTACCGCTATCTTTAAAAAATACAAACCATTGCATTTATTTGTTAACCCTACTAACAGTCATAAAACGCCGTAAGGTGAGAAGCGGTTACTTCTTCTTGAACCTATTATAGTATATACAACATTACAATAAATGTCAACAATTATTTATTTAATTGTGTCATAACTTTTTATGTTATGGTAAAGATAAATCTATCAAAAATAAAAAGTTATGCAGATGAAGGAGGTAAAATGAAAAATAAATATTTTTATTTATCAGTTTCATTTATTGTATATAATATTATTATTTTAATAATATCAAATAAATATTCCCTGTCAATCTTATTTTTTCTGCCTATGTTTCTTTATGCAGGAATTTTGGTCAAAATGCTTGTAACTTACGGCAAGAAGAACGAGGAGAGTTCAGATACGTTTCTGGAAGAATCAAACGAAAGCGTAGGTTCAGCTTCATATTTTGAAAAAAAAAGAACTGATGAGCCTAAAATACAAATAGGTTTTGATGATGTGGCAGGTTTAGAGGAAATAAAAGAAGATCTGATGGATGTCATCGACTTTTTAAACAACGAAGAAAAATATAAATCAATGGAC
>DMJQ01000010.1 GCA_003457065.1 Clostridiales bacterium | reverse complement strand
CAGTGGATGATCTTCGGAAGCGATTTGGCAAAAAAACGATCTTTTATGCCGGATCAATGGCGGGAGGAACCTTTCTTGAACGGGCGGATTATGTGGGCGGACATAAAGGAAAAAGTGAATGATGTAAGAGCATCAGTTGCCGCATTCACCAGTCGGGTTATGAGTTAATAGCATGGTGCAGACAGGTCTATCATAGGCCAGATGGTGCATATGCAAACTTATAAATTTGCCTAAAGTAAGATTTTATTTCATTGTTAATTGCGGAATTTTGAACCTTATCAAAAAAAGGTTTAGAAATGCCAGTTGTATAGTGCAGCTCATTTATAAAATCGCTAAACAAGTCAAAATCTTTTGAGGTTAAATTATTCAAAGAACTGCCCGCTTTTTTATTAATGCTTTCTATCATTTTTTGTGAGGAGAAGCTATCGTTGTTATCATCAATATAATCCATTCCATTGACAAGCAATTGATAAACTGAATTGACTATATTTGAGGCTAGAAGCGTATTTTTATCTTTTATGCCGTCGGGAAGAAAAGTGTCAAATGAATACTTCACGATAGACGATGTTCTGGCCAATGCATCGCCTGTTGCTACAATCAAACAGCCTTTTAGACTATTCGTTGCTTTCTCTTTTTCTGTATTAGTCATATTGGATTCTAAAATTTTATTAAGCTCATCTTTATAAAGAGTTAGTGCATTCTCAATACCGCCTGACTTTAAAGTGCCCTCGGGGCTCGCCATATTTGAATTTCCTGTAATAATTGTTGATACATTTTTAAATTTCTGAATGAGTTTTTCATCAAAGTTCATGCTCTTAGTATCTAATCTCAGAACATCTTGCATAAAGCTGTAAGGGTTAAGCCCCGGTAAAAAGTCATAAGGCGTAATTGCATGAGCTTCGAGCCGTGGAGCTTCTAACCCTTTTTGATATCTGTCCCAAAGTACATCAACACTGCCAAAATTAAATTTTAGATCTTTAAGATTAGCAATAGCATGATTTTCGCTATTCATAATGATTTCTTGACTTCCATCGGCATATTTTGGGTCTTCAAGTTTTTCTTGGGCTGCTTTTGACAAGGTCAAAACCACAGCTTGATCGTTAGTGTTGCTGGTATTATCTTGTATATTTGTCTTAAGCAAGGGTGGTGTGATGTTAATAGCCTTTTTTGTAATTTTGTTGGAATGTAGCGCAGTGACATTAGACACGTCCATGACAAATGCACCTCTTTATTATTGTTTCTAAAATAATTATCGAAGGAATTTCCAATTTGATTAACGGATAATTAAGAATTAGGGCTTACTAGAAGTTTCTACCATCGGAGTAACATAATTTTTTCGGACAATAAAGTAAGTTGCAGTTTTAGTTGTGATAGGCGATCTACTAAAAAAATAAGCTGTCGACTATTTATTTATCGACAGCTTATTATTATTTAATTAATAACCGAGGATATAAAACAAGGTGTTTTCAGTTGCAGTAGTTGCGAGATGGGTGTTGAAATTATCATTTGCAGTATAAATATAAAGTTCACCGTGGTCGTAAATATGCAATCGAACTGTNNTAACCCATACGCTACAGGAGTTTGCATCCCTACTTGAAAATCACCGTTGCCATCTGTTGATACTATATTAGAGCGGCGTTTGAAGAGTACACTATTATTCCCATGATCGGGAGACCAAGCTTCATCTACTAATTCAACGCGAACCTGTTCAAAAGGAACGCCCCGGCCTAAACTGTCTATAATGCGGCCAGAAACAATAAAATTCGTAAATCCTGACACAAGATAACGCATACCAGCATTCCAATTAACTCTTTCAGGTTCAATGTACGAAAGATCGATAAATGTAGCTTTTGCCGGTATTCTTGTTTTGGTGAACTCTAAGGGATAAGAAGCAATTGGTACAAAACTGCTTGCATCACCATAATATCCAACAGTAAGGTAGTAAACTGCAGTATTGAAGCCATCTATTCGGTATATTTCGTTTGTCATCGGTAGTGTTAATATGGGGTTTAAATTCTGATCATACAAATGAATTATAAAATTACTTCCTAATGGAGATGCAAGAACATAAGAACCGGACTCGGATAAAGTAATTTTAAAATATTCCTGATCACAAATATAATTGATTTTTCCAGTAACAGACAATGCGTCTGTAAACTCTCGTGCGTTATAAAAGTTGCTGCCAATTAAATCATAATTATTGTGTAATTGCAAATAGAATTCATACGGATTACTATTAGCTGGGGCAAGTGGTATAACTCTTAAAAAATACACTCCGGTTGAACTATTATCAATATAATTAATCGTTTCGTTTTCTCCTGAAGTTCCAAAAGCTACAACCGATAAAGTAGCTAAATCACTCTGNNATTAATTTTTACCTTAGGCGATGTTGATGGAACGTAGAAATAGTACCAGTTTTCAACTCCATTTGCAACAATGCTATCTAATTGGGGTGAATTAAGATAGGAAGCATCAAGATAGAGTGCAGTATTGGGGTCATGGTGCCCCTCAACTCTAACATCAATTTGTTCAGTAGATTTTGTTTTATCTTTTATATTATCTAAATTTACTTTGAATTTACTTTCTTTCAATGCTATTTGTCTTTGGTTGCTTGCATTTTGAATCATTTTTTCAACTATTGGCAAACTTTGTTTAATCATTGCGCTCATATAAATGGCCTCCTCATTTTTATGGTTTAGGTTGCTTCTACCAGGATTTAACTCACTCCCGACTAAAGAGCTTCTTGTTCAAGGAGTTCTCTGTTAAATGCTTAATTAGATGTTAGTTGAGCTGAGGGTTTTTATTTATCAAAATA
>DMJQ01000084.1 GCA_003457065.1 Clostridiales bacterium | reverse complement strand
CCAGAGTAGGAAACAGAACAGATTTTGACAAATTGACAATTGAGATTTGGACTAATGGTACAATTGAACCTGAAGAAGCTGTTTCTTTAGGTGCAAAGATATTGAATGAACATCTCAACTTATTCATATCATTGACTGAACATGTAAACGACGTAGAAATAATGGTTGAAAAAGAAGAAGATGAAAAAGAAAAAGTTTTAGAAATGACAATTGAGGAACTTGATTTATCGGTAAGATCCTATAACTGTCTGAAGAGAGCAGGAATTAATACCGTTGAGGAGCTTACATATAAGTCAGAAGACGACATGATGAAAGTAAGAAACCTCGGAAAGAAATCTTTGGACGAAGTAGAGAAGAAACTTGAAGAATTAGGTTTATCACTGAGAAAAAATGATAATTAGCTGTAAAAGGAGGACTAAGCATGGGTAGTCACAGAAAGCTTGGTTTCAAGACTNNTGCTTCGCAATATGACTGCTGACTTAATCAACAACGGCAGAATGGTTACTACGGTAACAAGAGCCAAAGAATTAAGAAGAGTCGCAGAAAGAACAATTACTCTTGGCAAAAGAGGAGACCTACATGCAAGACGTCAAGCATTAGCTTATTTATATGACAAAAATGCGGTAAATAAGTTGTTTGCAGAAGTTGCTCCTAAATACAAGGATAGAAACGGTGGATACACCAGAATTCTAAAATTGGGACCACGCAGAGGCGATGGAGCAGAAATGGCGATAATTGAACTTGTGTAAATCTTTATTTCGCGGAGACTCCGCAATACAAGTAACACTTATGTGTTAACATAAGTTCTTTAAGAAATTAATACTGTCAGGGATTTATCCCTTTGAAAACAGGTGCTGTTGCAATAAGCAAAATCCTGTCATTCTCAGAATGACGGGTTAATAACCACATTGCAGCAACGCCTTTTTTTATTATATTTTTCACGAAAGAGTGAACTTATAATTTAATAAATATTAACTTCTGTTTTCTATAATTATACATTGAAAAATTTTTAATTTTTGGTATAATATATATAAATTATGAGGAAGTGGAAATATGAAATTTAATATTGCAGTTTGTGACGACAAAAGGGAGTACGGGGAAATTGTGACAGAAATGTTAAAGCAAGTTACTTTAAATAACAATATTAATTGCAATATAAGCACACATAATTCGGGGAAAAGTTTGGTACAGGCTTTTAAAAAAAATAAATTTGACATAATCTTTTTAGATATGGAGATGCCGGAGTTAAATGGCATAGAGACAGGATTGTTAATCAGGGAAATAAGCAAAGATCCTGTTATTTTTTATTTGACGTCACACAAGGAATATGCATATGAATCTTATCAAGTCAAAGCTAAAAATTATCTTTTAAAGCCTGTAAGCGTAAATGTAATAGAAAGAGTCCTGCTTGAATGTATCGAAGAAAATATGGAAGATATAGTGTTTCTGGATGTAAGGGACGTGGAAGGAGTGGTGCACCGTATACCAATAAATGAGTNNTATATATTGAGAAAAAAAGAAGACAGGAAGATACATATATACCGTCTGAAAAAAGAAGAAGTAATAATTGTACAAACTCTCGAGAATATTGAGAAAGAATTAATAAGCAGCAAGTGTATCATGAGGGCAAGCAAATCGTGTCTGATAAATATGGACAATGTAAGGGCAATCAAGAAAAATGTAATTTATTTCAGCAATGAGGCAAGGGAAGAGGCAAGTAGAAGATGCCTGTCAGAATTGGTTAATAAGTTTAAACAAAAAAACTGGCGGTGAGAGTATGATAAAGTGGTATGCGTTAGAGTCGATAGTGAATTTACTTCAAATTCTTGTAATATACAAAACCTTTGATTTATATTATGAACGTAGGTTTGAATACAAATATACGATAGGAATTACTGTGATTTTTATGACTATAGTATTAAATATTTTAAATTGCAGAGTTTCTATAAATCTAAACCCTTTTATTTATATAAGTTTCTTTTGTATTATTTATATTACGACAGTAGTTATTTTTAAAGGCAATATGTTTTCAAAGATAGGAATAATCTTTTTGCTTATTGCATTTTTGGGAACTTGTGAGTTATTGACTGCTGCTTTAGTTTCTTCGATAGCAGGTATTGAGCTAAAGCTAATCCAAGAACAGAATTTTGTAAGATTTGAAGTAATGATTATATCTCAAACCATATTTGTATATGTCTATATGCTAATGAAGAAAAATGTTAATAAAGAAAAATTGAACTTACTTAATAACAGATATTATTTTCTTGTGGGTTCAATATTATTTTTAACTGTTACAGTAATGGTTATGGTTATCTGGATGTACGGAAATATTAAAATTGATAATGAAAGCGTAAATAATAACTTGGTCATACTTACATTGTGTGTATCTCTTATATCAATGGTAGCGGTAGCATTAACCAATAGCATTATCAATGATATGGAAGAAAAACATAAAAATGAACTTGAATTGCAACAGATGAAAATGGAGCATACTTATTTTTCCGATGTTAATTCGGTTTTGGAAGAAATCAGGATTTTGAGGCATGACATGCGGGGCGAACTTGCCATAATTCACGGATACAACGAATTAAATCAAAGGGATAAAATAAGAAACCATATCGAAAAAAAGCTTCAGGAAATGGATATACAGCTTTTGCCACAAATAGACGGTGATAACATTATCACATCGTTTTTAAATTTTAAGCTGAAAGAAGCAAGAGCAAAAAATATTGATGTCAGCATTCAAAGCGGCTTCACGGAAGAAAATAAAATATACATAGACAAGGAAGATATATGCCGCATATTGAATAACATTATCAACAACGCAATTGAAGCATGTATGGAATGCGACAAAAAATATATAAATCTGCATATGGACGTAGTGGAAAACTGCATTATAATAAGATCGGAAAATCCGTTTAAAGGAGAAATAAATAAAGAAGGTGGAAAAATACTCACAATCAAAAAGGATAAGACAAGGCACGGATACGGTCTGAAAAGTATCAAGAGCATTGCAGAAAAGTATGGAGGATTTGTGAATATAAATTACGGCAATAACGTGTTTATTTTGGAAGTGCAAATGNNGGACTAATCTTGTAAGACTTAAATTACAAGTTTATTTTTGGCTTTTTTATTGCCGCACAGGCAACGAAAACAACCGAATAGACATATTGAACGAAAATTGTTGAACATTATTTGAAAATGATGTATTATGTTGTTAACGTTGAAGGGAGGGATGTAAAGTGAAAAAAAATTTATCCTTTATGTCATGTATTGCTACATTTTTGGTGGCAACTGCTCAAACAACTATGGGGACGACATGCTTGCTTCTTGTTAACCAACCAAAAGTTCCGCAATGCTTGTTAAAAGATGATAAATAAGATTTCTGTTTTGTTGTCCGAAGGAATTGGGTCAAAACTCAATTCCTCAGATGATGATAAGGAAGTGTATGCTTACAGCATTGAAGTGTTGCTGTCTTTGCTACTGAATTTGATAATTATTTCAGTGGCAGCATATATTATGAACAAAAAATGGGAGCTCTTAGTTTTCATTATTTTTTTCTCAGGACTCAGGAGTTATGCCGGTGGGTACCATGCCAGGACACATGTTGAGTGTATGTTTATATCGCTGTCTATATTTGTCATATCGGCCATGTGCAGTACATATCTGAAGCAATACGGGGAATTTATTTTAGTGTTTGGAATCATATTTTCTACACTTATGGTTTTCTGGCTGGCACCGGCTGAATCGGAAAACAAGCCGCTGAGCGAAAGTAAAAGAAAGAGATACAAGGTAATAAGCAGAATAATAGTCATAGCTTTGAGCTTGACAGCTGTTGCCCTGTATTTTTTAAGAGCTGAAACAGGTTATATTTATATTACTGCGGTTGTAGCTATGGTAATAGAATCAGTAAGCTTGTTGAAAAAGTGAAGCATTTATTGTATTGGGTTAAAGCAGTTTAATTTTGAACTGCTTTTTTTCTTGCAATTAGTATTGTAAAATTACCGGAATAGTGTTATTATTTAATGCAGTGAAAAAAATGTTTGTGCAGGTGCTTATGGTTGAAAATATAATAGAAATGGCGAATGTTAAATATAAATATGACAAGGAAGACAGCACATATGCTGTCAACGGAGTCAACTTAAATATCAGGAAAGGTGAATTCACCGCAATTATAGGTCACAACGGTTCGGGAAAATCTACGCTGGCAAAACTTATAAATTCAATACTGCTGGCTACAGAAGGCAAAATATACGTAAAAGGAATGGATACAGCGGATGATTCCAAACTTTGGGACATAAGGCAGGCTGCCGGAATGGTTTTTCAGAATCCGGACAATCAGCTTGTTGCTACCATAGTTGAGGAAGATATTGCCTTTGGACCTGAAAATCAAGGTGTTGAGCCTTCCGAAATAAGAAGGAGAGTTGATGATGCACTAAATGCCGTAGGCATGTATGAGTACAGGAAGAGACCTCCTCACATGCTGTCTGGAGGACAAAAACAAAGAATAGCGATTGCAGGCATACTGGCTTTAAATTCTGACTGTATAATATTAGATGAGCCGACGGCAATGTTGGATCCGTCAGGCAGAAAAGAAGTAATGTATACATTAAAGAAATTAAATGAAAACGGTAAAACAATTCTTTTGATAACACATTACATGGATGAAGCCGTTCAAGCGGACAGAGTAGTAATAATGGATAAGGGAAGTATTAAATTAGACGGTACACCAAAGGAAGTTTTCAGAAACATAGCTGAAATCAAAAAATTCGGTCTGGATGTTCCGCAGGTTACAGAACTTGCTCAGGAACTTTCAGAGGAAGGTCTTAATATACCACCTGATATAATAGAGGTAAAGGAATTGGTGGATTTGTTATGTCAATAAAAACAGAAAACATTAAATATATATACGGAGAGGGAACGCCGTTCATGACGGTTGCCCTGGAAGATGTAAACATAGAGATACATGAAGGTGATTTCCTTGGAATTATCGGACACACAGGCTCCGGCAAATCTACCTTGATTCAGCTGTTAAACGGATTGGAAAAACCCACCGAAGGCGAAATTACCGTGGATGGAATTAAGGTTGGAGAAGATAAGAAGCTTTTGAGCAAAATCCGCCAGACTGTCGGACTTGTTTTTCAATATCCTGAATATCAGCTGTTTGAAGAGACTGTGGCTAAGGACGTTGCATTTGGACCAATGAATTTAAATTTGCCGCAGGATGAAATTGACAGAAGAGTCAGGGATTCATTGGAGATGGTTGGGTTTAATTACAATAAGATTAAAGACGTATCTCCGTTTGATTTATCAGGAGGGCAAAAAAGAAGAGTTGCTATTGCAGNNACAGGAGTGCTGGCAATGAAACCAAATTATCTGGTGCTTGACGAACCTACAGCGGGTCTGGACCCGGCAGGGAGAAACGAACTGTTTTCCCAGATAAAACAGCTTCATGATAAGGGAAACGTAACTGTTATACTTGTTTCTCACAGCATGGAAGATATTGCAAAATTAGTAAACAGAGTAATAGTTCTATATAAGGGAAAAATACATATGGAAGGCACTCCTAAGGAGATATATTCGCAAGCGGATGAACTGGAGAAAATCGGGCTTGGTGTTCCGCAGGTAGCACAGATTGTCAATGAGCTGAGGAAGCGAGGCTTCAATATAAAGTCAGACATTATTACCGTGGAAGAGGCAAAAGAAGAAATATTGAGGGAAGTGAGGAGACGACATGTTTAAAAATTTAACTATCGGACAGCATTATCCTGTGGAGTCTCCTGTTCACGAACTTGATCCCAGGGTAAAAATTATTATGACTTTTATCTTTATAATTTCCCTGTTTCTCGTGGAAAGCTTTAAAACATATCTGATAGTAATTGCATTTCTGGCAGCGGCAATTAAATTGTCCAAGGTGCCGATTAAATTTGTTATCAGGGGCTTAAGGCCCATATTGATGATAATTGTCATCACATTTATTATTAACCTTTTAATGACTCCGGGAAATGTAATATTCAAGCTTGGATTCATTAAATTAACGGAAGAAGGTTTAAAGCAGGCGGGCTTTATGGCAATAAGGCTCACATTGTTGATTATGGGAACATCTTTGCTGACACTGACTACATCTCCCATAATTCTTACGGACGGAATCGAAAGCTTGTTAAGCCCGTTTAAAAGGTTCGGGCTTCCGGCTCATGAGCTGGCAATGATGATGACTATAGCGCTGAGGTTTATTCCTACTCTGTTAGATGAGACAGAAAAAATAATGAAGGCTCAGAAGTCAAGAGGAGCCGATTTCGAAAGCGGAAATATAGTTAGCAGAGCAAGAAATCTGGTGCCGCTTTTGGTTCCACTTTTCATAAGTGCGTTCAGACGCGCCGATGAATTGGCAATGGCAATGGAAGCAAGGTGCTACAGAGGCGGCGAGAACAGAACAAGAATGCGCCAGCTTAAAATTTCTAAAGGCGATTACGTTGCATCAGGCATATTTGCAGTTTATTTTGCAGCGATAATTATGATAAAAATATGGTGAGAAATATTAAACTTAAAATAGCCTATGACGGAACCAGCTATCATGGGTGGCAGACGCAGTTAAACAAGGCTACAATTCAAGAAACCATCGATTAGGCAATTAGCATCGTGATGAAACAGAAAGTCAATCTAATCGGTTCTGGAAGGACTGACAGCGGTGTTCACGCTCTCGGGCAGGTGGCTAATTTTACTGCTGACACAAATATTCCCGAGGATGCAATTAAAATTGCCTTAAACGCAAGGCTTCCTAATGATATAAGGATTATGGAGTCTGAGGATGTTTCCATGCAGTTTAATTCAAGATTTGATGCCCATGACAAGACGTATATGTATCAAATTTACAATGACAGGGTTTTAAGCCCGTTTTACAGCAGGTATGCATGTTTTGTGCCGTCGGGACTGGATTTTGAAAAAATGGAAGAAGCGATTAAATGCATTGTTGGAACTCATGATTTCATGGGATTTATGGCGTCTGTCTCCAATGTTAATCCTACCG
>DMJQ01000129.1 GCA_003457065.1 Clostridiales bacterium | reverse complement strand
TAATTGTTTGAAAGAAGTGATGATAATTAATGTAATGCTTTCCATTCAGTTGAATGTTTTTATGGTACTTTTGCTGCTCAGTATTGCTGTGCATGCTTGCTTTAAGCTCAATAAAAAAGAAGAAACGCATAGGTTGTTTTTTTCATTAATATGCTTAACGATATTGATACTGATATTGGAAATTTTTAGTGTGGTATTAAATTCAACTGAGTATATAGCTTTCAGTGCTTTACAGAAAGTTGTTAATACATTGGGATTTACTTTAACGCCATTAGTGCCAATCATTGCAACGCTATACGTTTATAAACGAACCAAGAAATATAAAAAAATTCCTGTAGAAAAGCTGATTTGGTTATCGGTTCCTTTGCTCATCAATAGTATTTTATCGTTAGGCAGCTATTATTTTAATTGGCTTTTTATGATAACTGACGAAAATCTATACATACGCGGACCGTTGTTTATTGTTTCGCCAATGATAAGTTATTTTTATTACACGCTGCACATAATGGTTCTATACCATAATCATAAAAATGTCAGTAAAGAAGAATTAATCGTGATAAGTTCTCTTACGCTTATTCCTGCCGTGCTATCAGTTTTTCAATTGTATTATTTTATCTATTTAACGATTTGGAATAGTGTAGGAATTGCTGTTGTAATTAACTATATTTTTATTATGAACGAACAGGCGAAGCGGGACCCGCTAACAGGGTTAGGCAATCGCATGGCTTATGATGAATACCTTGAAATTTGGAGTAGAAGAAGCAATATTGTTTTGTCAGTAGTAAATATTGATTTGGACGGATTTAAAAGTATTAATGATATTTTTGGTCATCAGGAAGGCGATAAAGTACTGCAGTTCTTTGCAAGACAACTGGAAGTGGTTTTCGGAGAAGTAGGTGTTGCTATTCGCTGTGGTGGTGATGAATTTATTCTTTTTCNNTTAGAGACGTATATAAAAGAACTAAATGATAATATTGATGCATATAATGACAGCAACGAAATGGCTTACAGTATCCAATTTAGTTGCGGTGTAGCAGTATTTGATGATTCATATAATAATGTATATGAGTTCATTCGGCATAGCGATAAACTTATGTACGAAGAAAAACAGAAGAAGGCTTGTTTGCATAATGTAGTAGAAAGCCCAGTTTCTGATTAAATGTGACAGGTTTTGTTGGAATGGACTTGTGTCGTTAATAATAGGCGAAACACCTGAGCCAACATTGACGTTTTTCGAAGATGTTAAATGTAGCATTAATCATTCGTAATATCAATACTACATCTTATTATTTGCTTTTTAACTTGATCTTTTATGCTAATTCCGATTCAAATCATAGCAAAACCCCGCTTTAGCCGCAAGGCATGGAAGCGGGGTTTCATTATTTCACTATAACAGATCATACCTTTTTAACTTTTCATAGAGCTGGCTCCGGGTAATATCCAGGAGCAGTGCAGCTTTAGTCTTGTTGCCTTTTGTGCTTTCCAGAGCCTGAATAATTGCTTTTTTCTCGGCTTGATGTCTTTTGTTGGATAGGGTTTGCATTTTACTGATACTATCGTTACCTTCAGCAGTAACAGTCCGATAAACTCTTGGCAAGAAGAAATCAAAATGATCGACATCTAAAATAGCAGTTGAGGACATGACACAAGCCCGCTCAAGTACGTGCTCCAGTTCCCGGATGTTCCCAGGCCAATCATAGCTCAGAAAATGCTGTAATACGTTATTGGATATTCCGACTATCGAGCAATTATGGTATTGATTAATCTTCTGAATAAAATGCTCGCATAAGACAGGAATATCGATCAGGCGGTCACGTAAGGGTGGAATAGTAAGCTCTACCGTATTAATCCGATAATAGAGATCCTGCCTAAACTTACCCTCGCTGATCATTTGTTCTATGTTCTGATTTGTACAGCAGATAATTCGAACATCCAGGCTCACTGGCTTAACTCCGCCGATTCTTTCTATTTCGTGTTCCTGTAAGATTCTTAACAATTTGGACTGTAAAGGTAAGGGAAGCTCACCAATTTCGTCAAGCAGTATCGTACCGTTATTTGCTTGTTCAAATTTCCCGACTTTACCACCCTTGCTTGCGCCAGAGAAAGCGCCCTCATTATAGCCAAACAACTCGGATTCGAGTAAATCTTTGGGAATAGCGGCGCAGTTGACTTTTATGAAATTGCCGTAACGGCGATTGCTTAATTGATGCACAGCGTTTGCAAACACTTCCTTGCCTGTGCCTGTTTCGCCAGTAATCAATACAGCCAGGTTAGAGTCGGCCACCTTTTCAATGGTGGCCTTTATTTTTTGCATGTGTGGCGTATTGCCAATGACTGCACCTAGTGAAAAGGGAATTTGCTTGAGAGCGGCAAGCTGCCGCTGGTATATCTGGTTTTCTTTGCGGAGCTTATCTATCTCCTCTTTGAGCCGGGCTACCTTATCAATGTCATAAAAAGTAGCCGTAGAAATTGCTCCGCAAATTTTTCCGCTCTTATCGCGTATCGGAAAGCGATTGCAAATGGTGGGAGTGCCGTTTTTCATCATAAAAATCTGTCCCAATTCTGCTTGCCCGGTTTTCATTATATTTTTAAGGCGCGTGTTAGGAATAACCTTTTCAACAGGTTTTCCGATTATGTCCTCGGTTTTTAAACCAATTATGTCGGCATAGGCGCGGCTGATATACCGAATGGTCCCCACTTCATCGATAACAATGGACAAATAGAGAGAATCGACGGCTAAGTTTAATAAATCGTGAATCTCCATGGC
>DMJQ01000155.1:224-3529 GCA_003457065.1 Clostridiales bacterium | reverse complement strand
TGTGATTCCCATGTGCCATCCGATTATGATTTCGGGATGCGACATTAAATTTTCACTTGATTTTGAAAAAAACAGAGTTGAAATAACGGCAACAGTGAAAAATACGGGACAAACAGGCGTTGAAATGGAAGCACTTACTGCGGTTTCGATTGCAGGCCTGACCATTTACGACATGTGCAAGGCAATAGACAGGGGAATGATTGTTTCAGATGTGATGCTGATGAAAAAATCAGGGGGAAAATCAGGAGTTTTTGAAAGAAAATAACAGGAGAGAATGAAATGGCAAAAGTAATAGCTGTAAACATCAGTGAGAAAAAAGGAGTTCCGAAGGAACCGATTGAAAAAGGATATTTTAAAGTGGAACACGGACTTGAAGGAGATGCTCACGTAGGAAAATGGCACAGGCAGGTGAGCCTTTTGGCACAGGAAAGCATAGATAAGATGAATGCCGCAGGCGCCAAAAATTTAACTGTGGGAAAATTCGCAGAAAACCTCACCACAGAGGGATTGGTTCTTTATGAGCTTCCGGTAGGTACAAGGATGAAAATAGGCGAAACCGAAATGGAAGTAACTCAGATAGGAAAAGAATGCCATGAGGGATGTGCAATCAGAAAGCTTGTGGGCGACTGCGTAATGCCAAGAGAAGGAATTTTTACAAAAGTTTTGAAACCGGGCTGGATAAAACCCGGAGATGAAATCGAAATATTAAAATAATTTTATTAGCAGCAGTTAATGAATAAATACATTAAAAAAAATCACACTAATTCAGAGGTGATTTTATGGCAAAGGCAGGAATGAGAAGACCGGATCCAAGAGAACCGCATGGAACCGAAAGCAACAAAAAGCAACATTTTAAGAAAAATGAAAATCCACCTGTTCCTGAAATTCAGGGAAAAGCAAAATATGGGAATAAAAAAGCCAAACAGATAATTATTAATGCAATTCACCACAAAGAATTAGAATAAATTCTGTCGTATATTTTGAATATGCCATTGTAATTTTACCGGCAAAATAATATAGGAGGATGAAAATGAAAGCTAAAGTTGACAGAGATGCATGCATAAGCTGCGGACTGTGCGAATCGGTATGTCCTGATGTATTTAAATTGGATGATGAAAGCATTTCAACGGTAATTCAGGATCCGGTTGCTGCTGAAAATGAAGAGTGTGCAAAAGAAGCAGAAGATTCTTGTCCCACAGACGCAATACATGTGGAAGAATAATAGTTAAAGCGGCTGCTCCGGGAATTTTGTCATGGGCTTCGGCACAAGGTTTTTACCTTGGCTGTTGTTCGGATGATAGAATATTGCCGGTGGCGGCCGCTTTTTTATATTTTTTGACCTATTAAGAAGAAAAGCGGCTTTAGGGCAAAAAAAGATAGAAAATAAGTCAATATGTGCTATAATGTAATAAACGTGGTGTTTTATATGAGTTACCTGATAGGTATCGATGCAGGAGGCACAAAATCTGAACTTATTTCTTACGATTTAGATGGAAACGTTGTATTGAAAAAAATAGGAGGATTCGGAAATCCTTCCGTAAACTTAGATAAAACAGTTAACAATATTATTTCTTTAATAGGAGACTGCACTTCGGAGCTTGGCAGGGAAGAGTGCCGGTTTGTTTCAATCGGCATGGCTGCCGCGGAAACAGGAAACTATGCTGAATTGATAAAAAAATACGTGGAAGGAACATACGGAATTGAAACCGTGGTTCTCAACGATGCCGAAATGGCTTGTAAAGCTTACTTCGGCAATGAGGACGGTATACTTGCGATTGCAGGAACCGGATCTTCGTGTTATGTGCAGAAAAACGGCCAGGGCGAAATGGTAGGAGGCTGGGGACACATTGTAGGTGATGAAGGAAGCGGCTACCACACTGTTATGGAAGTATTTAAAAATATAGTCAGCAAAATTGACAGAAATATTCCGTTTGATGATTTAAGTAAAAAAATATTAATGAAAATAGGCGGTTCTTCACGTTCCGAAATAATGGACTTTTTATATAATAACGAAAAAAGTGTCATTGCATCATTGTTTTCACTTATAGTTGACAGCTCCATGGAAGGTGATTCTTATGCAGTTTTGCTGCTGGAAAATGCGGGAAAGAAGCTGGCAGATCTCACATGCACGGCATATGAGAAAAAAGGTTTTAAAGGCAGTGTTACAATCGGATTAAAGGGCGGCGTATTTCATAACAGCTGCTGCACGGTATCATCATACATGAATGAACTTCAGAAAAATTTACGCAGTTTTGATATTATCGGTGAAGATATTTCATCAACAAAAGCGATTTTTAATTTATATAAAGAAAAAAAGTAGCGCAGAACGGCTCCTGCCGTTCTGTTTTAAATAAAAGTAAGGGACAGAATATAATACTGGATACTTATGTACCTGCTTTTTTATTGCATTAACCGATGAAATGATATAGTATATACATGTCGTCTTAACAAAATTAAGTGGAGGAAAAATGTACAGAAAAATAAACTCGAATCCTAATATTTACGCAATGTTTATACCGCTTCCGAACAACCCGCTGAAAAGTCTGAATTGTTATGTTGTGAAAACAAAGGAAAGAAATCTCATCATAGATACGGGATTTAACATGCCTGAATGCTATGAAGTGCTGGTCAACGGACTAAAGGAACTGGAAATAGATATAGACAAGACAGATTTGTTTTTAACTCATCTGCATGCAGATCACACAGGTCTTGCATCTGCAATTATGAAGGATGATTCAACCATTTACATGAGCCGGACGGACTATGAGTATATTCTCAGAAATCTTAATAATGAATACTGGGAAAGCATGGACATAAGTTATCTGATGGAAGGCTTTGGAGAGGAAGAATTAAGGAAAATTAGATCCGTAAACCCTTCTAAAGTTTTTAACATAACCAAAATATTTGACGCTGTAATTGTTGAGGATAATACAAAATTCAATATCGGTGAATATGAATTCACATGTGTATTTACGCCTGGTCACACACCGGGACACATGTGCCTTTATATGGAAAAGGAAAAAATACTGTTTTCGGGCGACCACATATTGTTTGACATATCACCGAACATTACAAGATGGAAGGATGTAGACAATGCTCTCGCCGATTACCTGAACAGCCTAAATAAAATAAAGAAATTTGACATAAGGCTTACTCTGCCTGGTCACAGGGATAATAATATGAATGTTTACGAGAGAATAGAACAGCTTATACATCATCATGACGAGCGTCTTAAGGAGACGCTGAGAATTGTTTCATCCGAACCGGGACTTCATGCGTACGCAATAGCCGGGCAGATGAGATGG
>DMJQ01000155.1:0-201 GCA_003457065.1 Clostridiales bacterium | reverse complement strand
TGAAAAAATCCTGTCGGCCATTCGGCTGAACGGAAGAGACTGAAGCCAAACGGTTCCCGGACCTTTTAGCGTTGCCAGGAACAATCCTTCGCCGCCGAACAATGCGTTTTTTACATTTCCTACGAACTGTACATCATAATCCACTCCGTCTGTAAATGCAACCAGGCATCCGGTGTCTATTTTAAGGATTTCGCCGTAAGC
>DMJQ01000173.1 GCA_003457065.1 Clostridiales bacterium | reverse complement strand
TATTATAAAGCAGGATATAAGGCCTATTTATGCCGAAAAAGGACATATACATATAATAGATGAAATTGTAGATCAGATTGAGAAGCTGACATCCGCACAAGGTATCAGTACAGATGACATACATTCAATCGGTATAGGTGTTCCCGGTTTGGCAGACTATAATACGGGCAATGTCATTTATTGTTCTAACCTATCATGGAAGAATGTTGAGCTTGGAAGAGAGCTTTATTTGCGCCTGAAAAGGGATATATATGTGGAAAATGACGCCACAGTAGCCGGTTTGGCAGAAAATCTTTTCGGTTCGACTAAAGGAGCTGTCAATTCAGTGCTGCTGACTCTGGGGACAGGCATTGGGAGCGGAATAATTATCAACAAGCAGATTTATCGCGGAAGTCATTCCATCGGTTCTGAAATCGGTCATATGATAATCGGTGAAAATTTTTATGACTGCAACTGCGGAAATAACGGATGCTTTGAGACATTAGCCTCCGCTACTTCCATTATAAAATATTCACAGCACAGAATCATGAAGGACGGAGTGAAATCGCAGATACTGGAGCTTGCCTGCAATGACGCAGAGAATATAACGGCTGAGATTGTTTTTAATGCGGCAAAACTCGGCGATACTCTCGCATTGGAAGCAGTCGATAGGATGTGTAAATATCTGGCTATCGGTATAATAAATATCTACAATATGCTTGACCCGGATATAATTGCACTGGGTGGAGGTGTATCAAATGCTGGAGACTTTCTGCTGGAAAGGGTCAAAGAAAAGTTGGCTGGCATACTGCTTGTGAAAGACAAGAAATATGGAGAGGTAGTGCTTGCGTCCCTTGGAAACAGGGCAGGTATAATCGGTGCTGCTTTTTTGGGTTATTATAAAAATAATGAAAAATAATCATACAACGTATACTGGAGGAAAATGAAGTGTTGTTCACACAAACCATTGTAAAAATAATTCACGATAAATTCGTGGAAAATTTGCCGCTGGGATTTAAAAATGATGAAATTCTCATGAGACTTAAAGAATGCAGTGAAGAAGTCCGAGTTATCATGGAGTTTTATTACGGCACAATGCCTGCTTCGGATATTGGGGATTACGACTTTTCATTATATGAGAAATTTGCGGATTTCGGATTGTTCATTGCCCAAAATTCTCAATGGAAAGACCTGATTCCGGAAGATATTTTCTTTAATTTTATTTTACATTACCGCATAAACAATGAAGCCATAGAAGACTGCAGACCGTTTTTTTACAATGCTCTGAAAGACAGAATCGCCGGCAAAAATATGAAGGGAGCAGCTCTTGAAGTGAACATGTGGTGTGCCGAGTATGTGACTTACAGATCCACAGATGAAAGAACCGCCTCTCCGCTGACTGTGTTAAGATCGTCTTACGGCAGGTGCGGAGAAGAATCAACTCTAACGGTTNNGGCATTCCGGCACGTCAGGTCTACACGCCGAGATGGGCTCACTGCGATGATAACCATGCGTGGGTGGAAGTGTGGTGTGACGGAGACTGGTATTACCTTGGTGCGTGTGAGCCTGAGCCTGTTCTCAACAGAGGCTGGTTCAACAATGCTTCTGCGCGTGCATTGTTGGTAGATACAAAAGCCTATTTGCCGGTTGCCGGAGAGGAAGTTATTTCTCAAAGCGGGCAAACACTTATTTTGAATGAACTGAGCCGCTACGCTCCATCTTTGTATTTTAATGTGAACGTGAAAGACATTGCGCCGGTCGCCGGAGTTACCGTGCATTTTGAAATGCTTAACGGTTCTGAATTTTTCCCTATTGCTTCAATTATAACCGATGAGGAAGGAAATGCTGGTCTTACTCTCGGATTTGGAAGCATACATATTCACGCAGTAAAGGATAACAGATTTGTGGAGGCAATTGTTGATACGAGTGAAACCGCTTCTGTCACGCTGGACTTTTCGAAGGCGCTTCTGTCAGAACCGGAATATGAGCAGGATTTTGACTTCAAAGCACCAAAGGACAGCATGAGAAATAATGTCAGGTTAACCGAAGAACAAAGGCAGCAGCGCAGTTTGGTTATAAACAGTGCAGAGCAGAAACGTAAAGAGTATGCAAAGGGATTTTATCAGGAAGAAAGGGCGAAAGAACTGGCCGCTCAATTCAACAGCCCACAGGAAGTCGAGAATATTTTAAAAGCGGCAGAAGGAAACTTTCATGAGATATATGAATTTCTTTCAACGGATTTCGGCACGGGGGAAAATGAACTGCAGCTTCAAATGCTCAAAAGTCTTATGCAGAAAGATTATCGAGATATAAGATGCGAAGTTCTTGCAGATCATTTTGAAAAATCTTTAAAATATCAAAACGATTATTCTTCGGAAATATTTGTGCCGTACATTATGTGCCCGAGAGCATATTACGAAGAACTCACAGCATATCGTGAATTTATTTTATCGAATATAGACATGCAGGATGCCAGACTTTTCCGTGAAGAGCCAAAGAAGGTATGGGAATATGTTTCAAAATTCCAGCCGGACTCCGGACGTGACAATGAACGGTTAATCGGAACGCCTGAAGGCATTATCCGAAGCGGGATTGCGAGCCTAAAAGGCATAAAGGTACTCTTTGTTGCAATTTGCAGGACATTGGGAATTCCTGCGCGAATCAATCCGGTGGACATGACAGCTCAGTATTATGAGAATGGAAGATTTATTAATGCCGGGGATAATTGTGATGAAAATAAATGCAATGTCAGGCTGATTCTAAATGGCGGCGAAGAAAAGTGGTTTTATAGGAACAACTGGACAATGGCTGTTTTAAAAGAAGGCATGTATCAAACACTGGAACTTTCCGATTATACATGGAAAGACGGGCGAATGGAATTATCGCTAAGGCTGGGAAGCTATCGGCTGATAACATCCAACAGAACACCCAGCGGCAGCCAGCTTGCAAAAAAATATTGTTTCAGTCTGGATTCAGGTGAGAAAAAACATCTTAGCATGTGGCTGCGGGAGGCGGATATATCAGACTTAACCATGGACATAGCTTTTACACCATTTAAACTCTCTGACGGAAATGATGAAGAAATTTCATCAGAAATTGTGAGTGGGGATAAACCTGCAATATTTGTGTGGCTGGAAGAAGGGCATGAACCTACGGAACACGTTTTAAATGAGTTCATACAGGCACAGGATGTGCTGAATAAGACTAACTTCAAGATTATTTTTATCATCCGCAATCATGACGCATTAAGTAGTGATACCTTTAAAAAAGCAAGAATGGCACTGCCTGATGCGGAAGTGTACTATTCGGATTTTTCGGATACTGCCGTAACTATGGCACGCAGAATGTATGTTGATCCCGAGAATCTGCCGCTCACTGTAATTGTAAATGAGGGGCGTGGCATTTATGCATGCAGCGGGTACAACGTGGGTATAGTAGGTTTGATAATAAAAATTTTGAATCTGCTGTAATGGAATATGTGTTGATGCCGGAGCGCTCATTTGCTTCGGCTGATGAATGTGGAAAAAATTATGGAGAGCGTAAAACGATGAATATAATAGAAATTATTGCTGCTACACCTGCAGATGCCAGGTGTATTGAAGAATGCGGAGCCGACAGAATAGAGCTTGTCAGTGCATTTTCGGAAGGGGGCCTGACTCCCAGCTGGGGCATGATAGAAAAAATTGTTAAGACGGTCAGGATTCCTGTAAATGTTATGATACGGCCTCACTCTAAATCTTTTGTATATACCCGTGAAGAAATGGATGTTATGAAAAAAGATATACATATTGCCAAAGAATCCGGTGCCAACGGTGTGGTGTTCGGAGTTTTGAATGAAGGCGGGAAAATCTGCGAAGAGGGCATTCAAGAGCTGGTTGAGCATTGTGGCGGAATGGACATAACATATCACAGAGCAATCGACGAGTTGGACGATACTGTCGAGGGTATAAAAATACTTTCCGGATATCCTCAGATTAAAACTGTGCTCACATCCGGCGGGAAAGGGAACATAACGGGAAATATTCATGTCATAAAAGAGATGATAAAGAACTCAGACCACATAAATGTAATGGCGGGCGGAGGTCTGAACTTTGAAAATATTAATCAGATGATTGAAGAAATCGGAGCTTCACAATATCATTTCGGTACTGCCGTGCGATATAACAAATCTTCTTCCGGTGATATTGATAAAAACAGACTTAAAGAACTGGTTAGGATAATTAAGGGAAAAAGTGCTTGAAATTAATATATACACAAGACAGTAAAGATATGTTATATAAGTAGTAAAATTATAGGATGATTGTTGTAAATATCGGAAGTTTTCGTATTAATTAAAAATGGACTTGTGTCTACTCTATTGACACAAGTCCATAAAATATAAATATAAGTGTTTTAATATAAATTTAGATGCTATTTAATGAATAAAATAAGTTGGAAATACTGGATATTCGTGGTACAATCTTTACGTAAAAAAATTTTCTATTTAAATTTTAATCCGCATTCGGGCATGCGGAGGTTTGTGCGTTAGCCTCTACCTTAGCAACAAATTTGCTGAGAGGAGGTGATGGCAATGGATTCCTTAGTGATTGTTATAACCCTTGGCATACTAATGCTAACGGCAATATGTACGTTACCGAGTAAGGGCGATACATATGTAAGCAAAATCACATTTAAAATACCTCATATTATTTTCTTAGAACTTGAGAAAAAGGAAAAACGTTCAGATGTAGCCCGGAAAAGCCACCTGAACGTTAAACATTGATATCCCTGTGATATCGCTCCAAAAATGCACCGGAAAGTCAAGATTGTAACGAATCTTGGCTTTTCGCCTTTTATTAACAATATTATACCACAAAACGCTAAAAAGTAAACATTACTTTTAACTTTTTTTAAACCTTCCTGATATTTATTCTTCAATTTGTAACAATATTTTTTCATCTGCAGCTCTAAAATAATAAAAGATGTTTCATTGCTACTGTTTTTTTATTTTAATATTATTCAATATCAACATAATAGCAAATACTATTGTAAAAACAAAGCCTGTGAAAGAAAAAAAATTACTTATAAATTTTATAAAAGAAATATGAGTATTCCCACCAATCATTGCTGATTCAGCAAACGCCATTCCTGCCTTCTGATAAATTGGAGTTTTAATTAAAACTAGAGCAAAACTTCCTAAAACTCCAAATAATAAGCTTTTATTTTTCTCCATTAAACTTTCCTCCATTCTCTTTATTGTTATTATATCATATAGTAAATACAAGTCCATCTTAACCGGAGTTAATTGTTTAATCCATTACCATACTAACTGCTCAGAAAACTGCCGAGCTTCCTGATTTGTACAAATCAACAATCTATTGTTTAAATTCTTCCGCATAACGGGTACCATTTTTGGACATTGTTTAATACGCACCTTTCAAAATCTAAGTTATAATATAATTTAAAATAACTATAATTTTTTATAATTTAGCATATAATAATATTGACAGTATGAATTTTTCGAGAGTATAATCAATGTAAGTAAACCGTTGATTAAGAGTAGTAAACATATGAACTGAATTTACAGAGAGCTGTTGATGGTGAAAATATGGCACTTCAGTTATGTTGAATGGACTTATGAGGGCAGCTCAAAAGCTTTGCAAGTAGGTGCTGACGGAAATCCTAACCGTTATGATGGAAGCGTATGTTTGTACGTATAATTGATGTGGGTGGCTAAACAGAACTATAAACTTCTGTCCCTTTGGGGTGGGAGTTTTTTTATTTATAGAGATGGTATTTATGGAAAATGGATGGTGGTATGAATTCTGAAATAAAATTATAAAGGAGATAGAGATGGAACGAATTTTAACAGGTGACAGAACAACCGGAAAATTACATTTAGGACATTATGTAGGGAGTCTTCAAAATAGGGTTAAGCTTCAGCAAGAATATGATACTTTTATTATATTGGCTGATGTTCAGGCTTTAACAACTCATTTTGAACACCCGGAGCTGATAAATCAAAGTATCTATGATGTTGTAATTGACAATCTATCCGTAGGATTAGAACCTGATAACATAACTATGTTTTTGCAGTCCGAAATAAGTGCTATCGCAGAACTTACGGTATTCTATTCGATGCTTGTTTCAGTGAACGCATTACGTCATAACCCGACAATAAAAACAGAGGCTAAACAATATGGATATGATGATTTGAGCTATGGATTTTTAGGTTATCCGGTAAGTCAGGCGGCCGATATAACTTTTTGCAACGCAGATTTAGTACCGGTCGGTGATGACCAACTCCCACATATAGAACAAGCGAGAAAAATAGCAAGACGTTTTAATGGTTTGTACGGAAACGGCAGGAAAATTATTAAAGAGCCAAAGGCATTGCTGAGTAATAATCCAAGGCTCATTGGATTGGATGGAAATTCAAAAATGGGCAAAAGCCTCGGTAATGCGATTTACTTATCTGATACAGCCGAGGAAGTTAATGCAAAGATAAAAGCGGCAATTACTGATACAAACAGAATAAAGGCAACAGATAAAGGTAATCCGGAAATATGTACCGTAAGTAAATATCATGAAGTTTTTAATGAAAGTGAATACAAAAATATCTGTGAAATGTGCAGAAGAGCTAATATTGGCTGTGTAGCCTGTAAAAAGCTTTTAGCGGAAAAAGTCAATTGTCTTATTGCTCCATTTAGAGAAAGGCGAGCTTATTATGAAAATCATAAAGCAGAGGTTCGTGAAATTATACATGCAGGCAGTAAAAAGGCAAATGAAATCGGCAATGAAACTATTGAAGAAATTAAAAAAGCAATGAGTATTAATATATAACAAGCAAATAATTATAAGGTTTGAAATTAAAATGTTTTTATTCTCTCAAATATAATTTTGAGGGAATTTTTTTCGGAAAAATAGTAAAGGCACAGAGATTTAAAAATAATAAACTGTAATTATTTGTTTGGAAAAGTACTTGACAAATCAGTTTACACATTGTAGACTGAACATAGTCTATAAAATATAGACAAAAGGAGGAAATATATGAAAGAGTATCGACTTACTGAAGCAGAGCTGAAATTGGCAGATATTATCTGGGCTAATGAACCTGTTCCTTCACCTGAATTAGTTAAATTGTGTGAAGCTGAACTAAATTGGAAAAAATCCACTACATATACAATGCTGAAAAAGCTTGAAATAAAAGAGATCTTTATAAATAACCAAGGAATGGTTAACTCTCTGCTTACGAGGGAAGAATTTTATGCAGAGCAGAGCAAACAGATTATGAATGAAGGATTTGGAGGTTCATTCCCAAGATTTCTGGCTGCATTTACAAGACAAAAAAGATTAAGTGATAAGGAAATCAATGAGCTTCAAAGGCTTATCGACGAGCATAGGGAGGGATAGTCATGGATAAGGTATTTTTGCAGGTTATAAATATGAGCATTACTGCAAGTTATGCTATTTTGTGTGTATTGGTGATAAGACTGGTATTAAAAAGATTTCCGAAGATATTCTCTTACATGCTTTGGGCTGTTGTGCTGTTCAGATTGATATGTCCGTTTTCATTTGAAGGCCTTTTCAGCTTGCTTCCTGCGAATGAACATGTTCCGCAGAACATTGCATATTTACCGAAACCGGAAATCAACAGCGGTATAACATCAATTGACGGTGCGGTTAATAATTTGCTTCCGCCGGCCAATCCGGTAGCAAGTGTTAATCCCATGCAGGTATGGATTGCAATCGGTGAAACAGTTTGGATTATTGGAATTGTTGTACTTCTGACTTACAGCATTTATGCTGCCGTAAAATTGCATCGCAATCTGCGAAAAGCAACTTACATTGCAGATAATATCTACCGGATGGATAAACTTAAGACATCATTTGTTTTCGGTATAATCAGACCAAAGATTTATTTGCCTGCTGATCTTTCAGAAAACGAATCATCATATATTCTGCTGCATGAACAGACACATATCAGACGTTTAGACCACATTAATAAACCGGTTGCGTTTTTAGTAACCGGCATTCATTGGTTTAATCCTCTTGTTTGGATTTCATTTTTCCTAATGAGCGAGGACATGGAGCTGTCTTGTGATGAAAGGGTAATCAGACAAATGGGAATAGGTATAAAAAAGGAATATTCATCATCACTCCTTTCGCTGTCAACAGGCAGAAGAATTGTAGGAGGATGTCCGCTTGCTTTCGGTGAGAACAATACTAAGGGTAGAATTAAAAATGTTTTAAATTATAAAAAGCCTGCATTATGGGGTATAATCATTGCTCTTTTAGTTGTTGCTGCAGTTATTGCGGGATTGATGACAAATCCGAAACCGAAATCTGAAGCTGTGACTTGGGACTTGAAACCAATGATCATGGTCAATGGTGAGCTGTATCTTGATACGGGGAATGAAATGCCTTCAGAGATAGATGAAAGTGCAATTATCGGAAAAGTCGTATCATCTGTTGATGGTACCGAAAAACCTACTGAAGACGGTCAAACAAATTTCGGTTTGGTAGGTGCAGAATATGCCCGTTTTGAAGACAACATTGTTGTTTTTATGAATAACAAGTGGTTTCTTTTTGAGAAAGAAATTATCCCGGATGAGGTAACAATTAATTTAAATAAAAAGAATGATTCCACGGGTATGTATGAAGAAGTAATAGTAAAAACAAAGGATAATGAAAAGACATTTGCATGGGAAAATGTAATAAATCCTACATATGCCCCTGTCAAAATTATAGCTGATGTAGATAATGATAGTAAAGATGAAATTATTATATTGTTGACAACAGGATATGGTACCGGCGTACATGTTCAGGAAATACACATATTAAATTCAGAAGATTTGACCGAACGGTATATTGAAGATCCTGTTGAAACGATAAATAATACCGTTGCTTCANNAAAAAAAAAAAAATATAATTTTTTTTTTTTTTTTTTTTTTTTAAAAAAATATTTTTTAATGGGGATAAAGTTGATATGTCAATAAAATGGAACGGAAGAACAATTGAAAAAAGCTATGATAAATCATATGCAGGCAGCTGGTTTGAAAAAATTGCTTTTGGTGCTATTGTAAACTATGAAGTTGTGAACAACAGAATTATCGCAAAAGTGCCCGGAGCTAGGTCACCTTCAGAATTTCCGGTTACTGCCGTCCTTGAATATGATGAAAATCTTAAAGTTAAAAATCTTGAAGTTGAAGTTGAAACGGAAGAAACAGCCGACAATAAAAACTATGATAAAATAAAAGCATATCTGGAAGAAGAATGTAAGAATGTTTTTTCGCCTTATTATGAATTGCTGGGTTTTGAGATTTCAGACTATCAGGAAGAAGTTGTGAATGGAAAGGTTGAAGCTGTTTTTTTCTATAAAGTGACACATAAAAATTATGACAGAGATCCTGATACTGTTGAGTATATTAAAAAGGCAAAAGAAAGCGGTGATAGTAATTATCAGCAATTATACGATGAATATCTGCAGCCCAAAGAAATGAATTTTTATTTTAAGGCTGTAATAGATGAAAATGATGAAATAACGCTGTATTATAATTCCTCACCACATGGTGTTGAATGGGAAGAAGTAAAAATGTCTGATTATATTATTAAATGAATCTAACTGTGCAATGAAGCAAGGAAATTATTTCTATCAGACATTTTGATCACAATGCCTAAAAAACAGACAAATAAACTGCTGTGTTTGAATTTTGAACACAGCAGTTTATTTGTCTAATGAAATGTACATAAAAAAGTTATATTATAGATTCATCAGAATCATACAGATAATAAGTGTTAAAGATGAACGAGTGAGTATATTATTATATGCTTCAAATGCGAGCATAATAAAGCTCTAAAGATGATAATAATCTTTAAAAGACTATTAAGAAAGAAGGAGATAAAATGAAATTAAAAACATATGATGACAGGCTTACACTTACAAACGGAACTTATCATGCTCTGGTAAATGCAAGAAAGCCTAAAGGAATTGATGATAAAAAGGCTTATTTAATCGGAACCGGAATTGGTGCTTTGGCTGCAGGCTGTTTTTTGATTCGTGATGCTCATATGGATGGAAGCAAGATTACTTTCTTTGAGCAATTAGATATCCCGGGAGGATCTTTGGACGGCGCTGTTCGTCAGAATCTGGGTTATGTGGCACGTGGCGGACGTGAAATGGGTCATCATTTTGAGGTTTTGTGGAGCCTGTTCAGTTCACTGCCGTC
This sequence comes from Clostridiales bacterium, assembly GCA_003457065.1. Lineage (GTDB taxonomy): Bacteria > Bacillota > Clostridia > Tissierellales > Sedimentibacteraceae > Sedimentibacter. Next base: position 30,966 of record DMJQ01000173.1, on the reverse strand, counting down.
TACAGAAGACCCAAATATGACGGTGCTAGATCATTTTTATTACACAAACTATGATGACCCTAACTTCAGCAACTGTCGTATCACTAAAAATCAGGGCGAGCGCTATGACAACGGAAAATTTAATCTTGGTCAGGATCTGGCAAAAGAATTAGCGGCTTTTGTAAGTTTAACAGATGAAGAACTCCAAGATAAAACTATTGAAGATGTATTTTCGGAAGAACTTTTAAATACTGACTTCTGGGCATATTGGAGAACAATGTTCGCTTTCGAGAACTGGCACAGTGCTTTAGAGATGAAGTTATATATGAATCGTTTCATCCATCACGTTGGAGGCTTGGCAAATCTTTCAGCTTTACAATTTTCACGACATGATCAATACACATCATTTGTAAAACCTATGATTAAATATCTGGAAGACCACGGTGCTAAATTTGAGTACGGAATCACTGTGGATAATGTTGAGTTCTCAATTTCAGATGATAAAAAAGCTGCAAAGAGAATAATTGCCAAAGACAGAGACGGAAAGGATATTTCTATTGACTTGACGGACAATGACCTGGTATTTATTACTAATGGCTCTATGACTGAAGGTTCCGGATATGGTGATGATAATACTCCGGCACCGTTTAACAAGGAACCGGAAGGATGCTGGAAGTTGTGGAGAAATATAGCGGCTCAATCAGATGAATTCGGGAAGCCGGATAAATTCTGCACAGATCCTGAAAAATCTAATTGGGAATCCTGCACAGTGACTTGTCACGATGAACGTGTCCCTGAGTACATTGAAAAAATTACTAAACGTTCCCCATACGGTGGACGTACAGTAACCGGCGGCATAGTTACAGCACTTGACTCTTCATGGCTGATGAGTTGGACAATAAACCGTCAGGAACAATACTACGGACAGCCTGAAAAAGATGTGGTCGTATGGGTATATGGTTTATTCTCTGATGTTCCCGGAGATTATATTAAAAAAACTATGAGAGATTGTACTGGTAAGGAAATCACAAAAGAATGGTTATACCATCTTGGTGTTCCAACAGACAAAATTGAGGAATTAGCAGAATCATGTACTGCGATTCCTGTAATGATGCCGTTTATCACATCTCAGTTCATGCCTCGTGAATTCGGAGATCGTCCTTATGTTGTACCGAAGAATGCGGTAAACTTTGCTTTCCTTGGACAATTTGCCGAGACACTGGATAATCCCGGACGTGACACCGTATTTACAATCGAATATTCAGGACGTACGGCGATGGAAGCTGTATATGTTCTGACCGGAGTAGAAAAAGGAGTTCCGGAAGTGTTTAATTCGAGATATGATATCCGTTATTTATTAAATGCAGGAACAAGTTTATTGGATGGAGAGAAACCAAAGCTTGATTTACCGCCTTTGGCTAGACGTAAAATTTTAAAACAAATAGCAGGAACAGATATTGAAAAGTTATTGAAAGAATATGGAGTTATTTAATGACATTTAAAGTTAAATAATTTGATTAAAATCCCGAGTTAAAAAAATCGGGATTTTAATTTATATGTATTTAACTCAACTGATATATGGGCAAAATAACAGAACATCATAAAAAGGAGAGTACTTTTGTGAAAGAGCAAAAAAATCCTGAGCAGGTTCGTATTCCTACCATAGAAGAAATGCAAAGCATGTATGAAGAGGATTTGCGCATGGAAGCAGTAAAGACATCGGAATATGACAGCAATAAAAAAATAGAAGAACAGGGTGAATTTTTCAGGACTTTTCGCGGGTTTGAAGAAAAGGATAACAAAATTCCTGCGAATTCTGGAGAAAATAATTTTTATTACGAAAAATACAAGGCTTATGTAGAAGAAGAAACGTTGAACATGGGCAAAAAGATACAGGCGATTGAAAATTTAATCGAATATGAAAGGTTTTTTCTTTTCTGGGAAAGGAGAGTCAACAGCGAAAGCAATAATTACAGCCATTATGGCAGCAGTCCGGCTACAAGGTATAGATCTGACCGCATAGAAAAGCTTGAAAATGAATTGGAAGAAATACTTAAAAATTCTCCGGAAGCATGGGAGTTTTATTATAAGCGTCAGCTCGTAAACGATATAGAAACCCAACATCAGCAGCGCCTTGTAACTGTCCCTTATGTTGCCGGGGCAAAACAAAAAGTAATAGATTCATTGAATTTAGGCGTTCCCGTATATATTGTCGGACACTTGGGAAGCGGGAAGACACAGCTGGCAACCGAAGCCGCTTTGGATTTTACTGTCCAGAATAAAATACAACGAGAGTTAGAAGTAAAAATGGAGATTTGGTTTTCTGTAAATCCAACTGCCACGGAGAAAGATGCCATTGAAAAATTCAGAGAATTTAATGAGGAAAGAAAGCTTTACTATAAAAACATTTTAACCAACGGAAGCAAGGATGAAATAGAATCTTTACAGCCTCTGTTTATATCCGGATCACATAATTTAACTTACGAAGATATGTTTGTAGAGAAAACTTTGACCCTCAAACACAGCTTTTCCAAAGGATCATATTCGGATTATCTTAATATGATCATAGGAGATTTTTATGAGTGGATGGAGGAGCACAGAGAGAGGCTGGAACAGATGACTGATGAAGAACAGCTGCAGCTCAAGATTCAAATATGGAAAAGTTTTTCTGATTTACTTGTAGCAAGCAACAGTGCTTTTGGAACTGAAATCAAAAAAACGGAAAGAGAAATCCTGATTGCGGTAAAAGAAGGCAGGACTGTAATCGTTGACGAGTTAAATACAATTGCAATGCAGAATTTAATTGCTCTTAATGATATTCTGCAGCGCCACGCAGGAAGCACGGCATATATTACTGGAGTTGGTCCTGTCCTGATTAAACCGGGGTTTGGATTTATCGGCACAGGCAATCTGTCAACTCAGATGGTAAATTATGAAGGAACAAATGAGCTGAATCCAGCCTTTAAGTCTCGATTTGTAACGATTGAATACAATTATGTGCCTCAAAAAGCAGCCGGTTCGTTGGAACAGCAGGAGTTCCCGGAAGAAAACGAACTTTTCAGAATAATAATAGCACGATTGGCTGATAAGAACGGAAATATTCATATTCCCGCACCAAAAAGGACTTTGGAAGAATTGTTTCGCTTTTCTCAGCTGTGCAGGGTTACCCAGAATGTTTTTATGGGCAGGTGGAAAGATAATGAAGTCCAAAAAGATTCCGGAATGGATGAGCCGGAGCTGCGGGAATCGGTATTATCAATCCGAAATATTCTGCACGTTCTGGACAATTGGAATCAGGGTGAAGAAAAGGACATGAGCAAAGCATTGTGGGACGGTTTTATCAGTTCAATCACCTATCCCGACGATCAAAACTATATTCTTGCACAGGCGGTTCGGTTTGGATTTTTCCCTGTGGGAGACGGGTGGAATGTTGAGACAAAGGGCATAGGAGAAGCAACGACAACGTATGACGAAATCCGTACCCGTCCATATCGCTATGTCCGTCCGTCAATTGAAACATTAAGCTGGTTAGATGCGGTTCACTTGGTATTCGGAAACGGAACTGCCAGAAAAACTTTGCCGGAATTATTAAAGGATTCTTTGGAAGCAGGTGTTGATGATTCGAAGCAAATTGATGCGAAAAAATATCAAGAACTTGATCGGCAGTTATCTCATTTAGAGCATTCAAAAGATCTGCTTGAATATTTGGAGGATAACGGAGGAAAAAGATGAGAATGAATTTATCGGTAGACGGAAATGATTTTAAAAGTCAGATAAAAGCCCTGAGAGAAAAACTGAATGAGTGCCGGGCTACCGGAATTCTAAATGATGATGATTTTGAAGAACAATTATGCAGACTTTCTAAGGCAGAAGAAAAACTGCTTTCAGAATTAATTCCGTATTACCGGGTTTACGCAGATAATATCAGGAAGACTGCAATGCGTATTAATCCGTTAAAGCAATGGGGAGCTTTTAATTTTGACAGCTTTTTGCAGGCTGCGTTGAGGATTAATAAAAATCTTTATATTGCAGGCAGCATTGACAGAAAGGTTCAGTTCTTTTATATAAATACTGCAGATGATATTTCTGAGCATCGGATTGAAGAAGAGTGGGGTCCTCCCATTAAAGAAATAAATGAGACAATTTCATATATATATAAATTGAATGACAAAGAAATTATGCTTTTCGGAGTTTCGGGAGGCTGTTACCTGCTTTCGTGTGATAATTTCGATCAATTGCCCGATGTTAACGGCCAGATTAAGGTCAGAAGGATTCGGACAGACAATTATTCTAATGGATTTGGGAGGTGCTTACCTATTGAGGATAATTTATTTATGGCGGAAAATGAAGATGAAAAGATAAATTTACTTGAAATAATAAAAGAAGATGGTGAATATCGCCTGGTCTTTCATAAAGATATATGTTGCACTGTTCCAAACTGGACCGTATTTGAAAAATTAGATGATGATTATTTTGTGGCCGGAACAAAGGATGGGAAATTATATTTCGTAAAATATGAAGACGGACAACTTGTTGTTACGGAAGAAATTGATTTTCTTAGCGAGGAAATAAGACAAATCAAGTGCCTTGAAGATGGAAACGGTAAGAAGAATTCCATTTTGGTGACCGGTAATAAGGGAAAGCTTAAGATATTTAACTTATACGGAGATTCAAAAAATATAAAAACGGAGCTGAAAGATTTAAAGGGCAACTTGTTTGATATTCAATCCGAAAACGGTACAGCAGTAGTTTTAAGCGAAGACGGAATCATATACCTGCTTGAGGAGAACTTTGGAAACTGGTATTTAAATGAAGAAGCTGCAATCAAGAACGTTTTTTATACAAATGTGCTTAAATTTGATATATCAAAATATTTGATTATGGATGTTGAAGGCAGATTAAATCTGCTGCACATTGATCGAATTAATACACCGAAAGATTTGTGGAATGTTCCGCTGTATCAATAGGAGGATGAGTATGGACGACTTTGGACAAAAATTAATTGAAGAATCTAAAAGACACTGTGAGGAATTTTTGCAGAGAGAACAGCGCTCATTGGTTACATTTACGGGAGATTCCGGTTTGATGTATATTCCCGATCCAAAGCTGCAGAGGTTTACGTTAGATCCTTCCAAGGGAGTTTTGTACCTGCCGCTGGAAAGCTTTTTAGAAAGAAAATCAGATGACAATCAAATCATGTGGCATATCTACTATGAATTAGCCTTATATTCCGATTGGAAGAAACAAACTAAAAAATATCTGAACAGAAAAAGAGACTGGCAGAAAGAAATTGATCACATGACAAGCTATATTATAGCCGTGATAAAAAAAGAGGGGCTGGAAAGTGATCCTGCATATCAGCCAAAAGTTATTTCTAATTATGTCAGGAGAGAAATCATTGATTTGCTGCATCTGATGGATAAGCAGGCATCATTCCTGAGAGTTTTGCAGATGTGCCCTGTATACAGGGATGAAGATAATTTTGAAAAGATTGTTTCATATATGAAACAAACGGGCAGGACTATGGAGTCGGTTTCTCAAATGCCCAGGCACAGGGCTTTTGCAAACAGTTTTTTAATTGCGGAATTATATAAAAAGAAACCTGAAGTTGAAGGATGGGCTGAAAATCCATTTGGCAGAAAAATATTTAATCAGCCACTGCTTGATTTCATTCATTTTCAATTAGTCAGAGAGATAAATAACGAGCAGGGAATTGCGGAAAGAGATCCGTTCATCCGCTCTTTCGTTTTTCCAATTTTTGAGCAGCTATGGAAGCAGGAAATTGATGAAATGATGTTTTATAAATCAAAAGGACAGCAAGGAGACCGGTCGGAAGGAAGCAAAAATCCTTTTGAGCAGTCAGAAGCGGATGAAGTACCGGATTCGCTGGAATCTACACAGGAAGAAGTAGAAAAGATTCTGGAAGAAATGCTGGATCAACAGGACAAAATAAGTGACAGCGCACAAAATGCCATGCAGGGAAAGATAGATTTAGAGCCTTATGGTATCAGCCAGACAGATCAGCAGCTGTTTCAATTTTATTCAAATAAGATGAAATCAGAAAGAGAACAAATGCGCCAATTGTGGAAAAAGCTCATTGGGTATGCACGAAAAGAGGTAAGTGTAAAAAAAGACGGACAGATAAAGGGGAAAATTGATGTCGATAGCTTTATTGACTTTTATCCGGATTTTGTGGAAGCTGAAAAAAAAGGAAACTACAAAAACCTTCCGATTTTTAACAGATACCTGTTAGAGCCGCAGACGGACGTACTGCCAGAAAGAATAGAGATTTCTTTTGTGATAGATAATTCAGGCTCGATGAACGCATCAAAAATTGAAGCGGCAAGAAAAGCTTTGGCAGTGACTCTGCTGTCGATAGATGATTTTAACAGATATTTGAAAAGCAATGCAGAACAGCTTAATCAAAAAATAGAAGTTTTAAGCGAAACATGGTTTTTCGGAAGCAGGTATTATAATGTTAAAGAATTTAATGATAAAAGCCTGAAAGAAAAAGAATCAAGTGAGATAATTCGTTCAATCGTAAAGCTGAATGCAGCAGACGGAGCAACCGACGATGCCGGCTGCCTCAGGGAAATATCCGATGGAATCACATCTGTTCAGGAAAACAAACTCAAAAAAGGGAAACAGATAAAGATTGTCTTTGAGATTACAGACGGTGCATCAAGTTTTCCAGGATCTACTAAGGAAACCATAAAGGAGTTATTATCTAAAAATGTTGAAATCTATGGATTTCAAATAGGAAAAAACAGCAAAGCAAATGAAAAGATTTTTAATTTCGTATGGAATGAAGGCTATAAGCAGCCTCACGGAGTGATGCTCGGAGAACAGGTAGAAAAACTGCCTAAAGAGCTGCTAAAGGCAATAGGGAAAAATATGCAGTCTGTTTTTAGCGGTTCACTGCATATATATTGATTGTGTGTAAGAGCTGCCGACGAGACTTCCGCATCATTGGCAGCTTTTATTATGACGTACTACCTGCCTATGGCAGGTGCTTTTTTTCTTCCGATGTATCTGCAAACACGGCTCTTGTATTTAATATAATCCTTTCCAAAAACTATAGGAAGAAATCTCTCTTCCTGAATTATCTGCAGGTGAAGCATCGTAACCGCAAAAATTACAAATAATAGGTGGACAGGGTTGAAAAATAATATCAATATGCCGATATAAACAAGATCAAATCCGAGAAATGCCGGGTTTCTGCTGAAACTGCATATTCCGGATGTAACCATCTCTGTTTTGTCGCTTTCATGAATGCCAGCGCGCCAGTTGTCCCGCATGGTATGAACGGCAAGAAAAAATATCAGGTCGCCGGCTGTGCAGAAAACTATTCCTATAATTGACAGCGATGTAAACTTATCTGTACTGCTCATTATAATACTTATGATTTCAACAACAACAATGCTGTAAGTCGCAATCTTCATTAAAATCTCGGTTCTCATGACATCCGTTGATTTTCTTCCCTTTGCAATCTGATCAGTTTGTATACCTTTCTTCTTCTGCCGCAGCATTTTCACCACATAGATGGAATAAAAAAATAAAAGAAACAGAAGTCCCATGACCTTAAAAATCATCGTCCACCTCATATAAGTTTAATATTTTATTCAGTATACCATAGAAAGAAGCGTGGTCAAGAAATAACATTAAGAATTGCTTTTTCAGGTACTTTTTGATATCATATTGTGTAATTTAGGTTATGACGGTATATTATGGAATGAAGGGTAATTATGAATAGCTTTTCAATTAATGNNTTAATGAAATAGAAGAGGAAATAAGAACAGAATACAGAAAAATAGATAATAGATGGCTAAGTCTTCACCATAAAATATCGGTAATGCTGGTCGTCTTTTCTCATACTGTTGAAATTGTCATATCTTCTGTTGTAATAAAATCCCAACCTCTCAATACAACACTTCCGATCTTTATATTAAAATTTGTAGCGATTCCGTGTATGTTAAATTTACTTTGCATTCTTGCGGAGCATAAGGCGGTATTTTCTAAAAATTTATCACAAAAATCTAAAATTTATATTGTGTCACTTTTGTCAGTGTTTATATGTTTCGTGCTTTTAACCGTACATGTGGTTTATTCCGCTCTGTATTTTATTTTTGGCTTTCCTATAATTCTGACAACGGTTTATGCTGATTACAGGATCACAGCCGTCACATCTTTTTTCAGCATAGCCCTTGTTGTAGTTTCAGAGCTTTTCATAGTATGGGATATTAACAAAGTGAGTANNTGTTTATCCTTTGCACCATGTTTTTGGTAAGCATGGTGATCATAAAGTTTGAGCGCGAAAAAAACAGCGCCGGCATACAAAAAGAGATTGAGAGGCATGAACTGAGACGAAAGCTGAATATGGACGAGCTTACAGGCATATATAACAGAAGGGCATTTCATGATGCCCTAAAAGACATGGAGGAAGATAATTCTGCCACGAGCTATATTTTTGTGATGATTGATATAGATAATTTCAAGTCACTGAATGACACCTTTGGGCATTTTGCGGGAGACAAGTGCCTGATTGAGCTTGGCAGAATAATGAAAAGAAACTGTGAAGACGGTGCACCTTTTAGGTACGGAGGCGATGAATTCTGCATTTTATTCAAAAATCTCTGCATTGATCAAGTTGTAAATATATGCCGTAAGATACAGGAAGATTTGAAAAGCGTATCTTCCAAGGTTGGACTTTCCGGTGATGTTACCGTCAGTATCGGCATATCCATACGCAATAAAAATATCGATATGGCCAGAATGATAGTCAACACGGATCATGCGCTGTATGAGGCTAAAGCCGTAAAAAATACAATCCGCGTATATGAGGAACCGGAGAAAAGAGACGTAAAAATCGGCGGATAAACAGGACATAATTTAATATTTAATAATGAATAAAATGTATTTGACGGCGCCGATTCAATATCAATCGGCGCCGTTCAGTATGGGGGTGAAATTTTCTATTCTACGTATATTTTTACTTTTATCGTGGTATTATGCTCATCATCCCACGCTTCTATATCCACTATATTGGGGTCATCAGATGTGCCGTTCAATAATTCTTCAATAATTTTAGCAAAATCTAAGCTTGTTACATCAATTCCCTTGCTTTCCATCTCTTCACGAGCATCCTTCGGAATCATGCCGGACATTTTTCCGGCTATTCCACCGATTACCGTCAATAAGCGTATGGGAATATTTACATTGACATTTACCGTATTGTTGTCTGATGTGACTCTTATTTTGAGAAACTTGTAATTTCGTCTGGCAGGTGAGGCAACGATTGCGTTGTCTTGCTCCGATTCGGATTCCTTTGCCGTATTAAGTGCTTCTAAAAGTTCCATGCCTTCGTCAGCAGTGATTTGACCTTTTTCGATCATCTCTAATATTTTTTTCTGCTCACTCATTTGGGCCCTCCTATATTAAATATTTTTTAGTTTTTCTGTCGCTTCCTTAGGGGTGAGTTCTCCTTTTGACAGCTTATCAATGATTTCATTCTTGGCTGCTTTCTTAAGTTCGTTTTCTTTTGCGGATTCTTTAGCGGGTGCCTCCAGTCCGAGATTTTTTATAACAGCATCCAGTTTGCTACGAACGGTTGGATAAGAGATACCCAGTTCTTTTTCCACATCTTTAATGCTGCCCCGGCACTTGATAAATACCTTTACAAAGTCAAGATCATCTTCATGCAGACTGCAAAATTCACAGGGGTGGAAGTCGCCTTCAATTGAAGTTGAGCACTTGCTACAGCTGAGTTTAGTAATCGAAAGTTTATTACCACATACGGGGCATTTGCTTGGGGCTTTGTACTTCATGTTTTCACCATCCTTATTATGATCCTAATATATATTAGATTTTTCAAAAAGTCAATACATAAATTAAAAATATTAATTTAAATATTAAAAATATTAATCTACATATTAATTATTTTAATAAAACATAGATTGCGAAAGAAAATAATAAAAAATTGCAAACATTTACACAGAATTGTTGTAGTATTTCCTGTTATAGTTTATACTGTTTGTACTTAGTTATTAATTCTTGAAGGCAGGGAACATATGAACTTTAATTATCTGAAAAATATGCAGCCGATTTATGATGAGCTGAAGGTAATAGACAAAAAAACAAGCATTTACGGCGTTATAGTTGAGATTTTGGGGCTGGTCTTATGTGAGAAGAAATTGACATTGTATGCAATACAATATGATGAGAATGCCTGGCTGGCTGAGCAGGATGCAAAAGAACAGCCTAAAAAGTACGTGCGTAGACCTAAGACAAACAGGCAGATGTTAATGAAAAAAAGTGAGGTTGAGTATCAGATACCGTTTCAGAATATAAGTACCATTAAAATAGGCGGAAAGGTGTTTAATGTTTCGGTAGGAAGTTCAAGCAGGCTTTCCGACGATGATCTTCAAATGACTTTGCTCATCAATGAATTTATGAGAGAAGGGTTTTGTGCATCAACTAATATTGAATACGTGAATTTTTCAGGCCTCATGTTAACCGCTCTGGATTTGGAGGGAGAATTTGAGCAAATTCCATTGATTGACGGAGAGTATAAAATTTTGCTGACACTGGGCAAAAGTTTTAGCAGCTATCCTGCAAGAAAGAAAATGGTTCTGGGTGTGAATAAAAATTATCCGAGAGCTTTTACCTGTGGAAATGGAGAAAATACAATCAAATTTTATATTAACAGGGTATATCTTATGGATTTGGGGGCAGAAATGGAAAAGATATTTGAGAATTATGAACTGCAGGAAAAGTTTCCACCAGAGGACCTAAAGCGGGCAAGGAAAGAATCAGACATGTATGTACATGAACTGTGCCCAAAAGGAAAGCNNTCAATTTTATTTGCAGGAATATTTGAGTGCTGAGACTTCGTGTAATTCATCGTCCTTGTCCTTTGGCTTGCGTATAAAACCGGACGAAAAAACAGGCACACATGGTCTTACGTTAAAGGCGGCGGCACTTGAAGCTGCCGTACCTGAGGATGCAGACGAAATTCATGTTGAGATATTGGAATATTATTTGCCATTGGAAGAAAAAAACATTGAAATATAACTGTGCAAGAGCTGCTTGATTGCATGGATATAAAATTAAAAGAATAAGGTGAAAATATGTTGGAAATTCCTGAATGTCTTGTTATTGCAAGGCAATTGAACAAAACTGCAAAGAATAAAAAAATCCTGAATGTTCGCACCAATACCTCTCCTCACCGCTTTGCCTTTTATTTTGGCGACCCGGATTTATACGATGGATTTTTGAAAGGAAAAATCATTGGATGAGCAAGGGCTATAGGAGGGATGATTGAGGTAACAGTAGAAGATTACAAGATGCTGCTGGGAGACGGTGTCAATATCCGTTATTTTGATCAAGGCGACAAATTACCGCAAAAGCACCAGTTGCATATTGAGCTTGAAGATTCTTCTTCAATTGTATGCACAGTGCAGATGTACGGCGGAATGTGGGTTTTTAAAGACGGGCAAAACGACAATCCATATTACATTGCGGCGAAGGAAAAGACGTCACCTCTCACGGAACAATTTGACGAGAGCTATTTTATGAAGCTGTTTAAAGACACTAAACAAACCGCAAGCGTAAAAGCTTTTCTGGCTACTGAACAGCGCATTCCCGGTCTTGGAAACGGAGTTTTGCAGGATATTTTGTTTAATGCCGGAATCAATCCGAAATCAAAAATAAACTCCTTGTCGGAAAAAGAGCAGAAGAAGCTGTTTCACTGCATAAAGCAGACAATATGGGATATGGCTGAAAATGGAGGCCGTGATACGGAGAAAGATCTGTTTAATGCAAGCGGCGGATACAAGACAGTGCTTTCAAATAAAACTGTAAAAAGCCCATGCCCTGTATGCGGAGGCACTATTGTAAGGCAGGCATATATGGGAGGAAATATATATTACTGCCCTGAATGTCAGCCGCAAAAATAAGCTGATATATATATGTAGCCTTAGCTTAGTTGAATGAGATCAGTTTATGTTTATATGACTGCGGTGCTAGTGCATAAAATTCATAACCGGGATGAAAGATGGTGCGTTATTTCCTGCTGGCAATAAATTTATCGTGGATAATATGACATACAGCTGTCATAATTGGATGATATAATTAAAATTACCTGATATTAGAAAAGAGGCGTGAGAATGGGTAAATTTGATTTTAAGAAAGAATACAAGGATTTGTACATGCCGGGAAAGAAGCCTGTCATTATTGATATTCCAGCCATAAAATTCATCATGGTCGAAGGAAGGGGAAATCCAAACACATGCAAGGAATATAGTGATGCCATAGAAATTTTATACGGGCTGTCTTACGGAATTAAAATGAGCAAGATGAGCGGAACTCAGCCGGAAGGTTATTTTGAATATGTTGTTCCTCCGCTTGAGGGACTGTGGTGGGTGGATGACGAAAGTTTTGACGGTACGAAGACTCCAGATAAAGATAAGCTGTGCTGGATTTCCATGATACGACAGCCTGATTTTGTTACGGAAGCTGTTTTCGAGCAGGCAAAGTTAAAACTTAAAAAAAAGAAGCCTGATTTGGTACTTGGCAATGCGAGCTTCAAGATTTTTGCGGAAGGATTGTGCGCTCAGGTTATGCATGTGGGTCCTTATGATGATGAGCCTGATACCATAAAAAAGCTTGTTGATTTTATAAAAAAATCCGGATATGAGCATGATATGTCCAGCATTAGAATGCATCACGAGATTTATCTGGGGGATCCGAGAAGGACAAAGCCGGAAAATTTAAAGACTGTTATACGCCACCCGGTAAGAAAAAAGAGTGAGGAAGGTTAATAATGAAAAGAATACAAAACTTTGAAGATTTTCTGGAAGACTTATATTTTGCGGGTATGAGCGNNGTACCCTTTGCGATTACTTTGATGACAACATCCAATGGCATACGGATGAAAAGGAAACCGACCCGTGGGAGTGGAGAATGCGTGTTTTGAACGAGAAAAACGACATTGCCTACGGTAAGTTCTTTTTTAAGAAAAGCGGATATATAGCGAAAGAATGGTACCCTTATTTTTATGCCGTAAGGCGCGGAAACAGAGAACTGACCGAAGAATATGAGGAAGGTAAAATCGGCCAGCATGCAAGGATAATTTATGAATTGCTATGCGAATACAAGGAGCTTCCGCTTCATTTGATCAAAAAGTACGGAGGATTTTCAAAGGAGGATAAAACTAAATTTGATAATGCCATTACAGAGCTGCAGATGAAGTTTTATATTGCCATGTGCGGAAGAGCAAGAAAAAAATCCAAATCCGGAGAGGAATACGGCTGGTCATCAACGGTATTTTGCCTTGCTGATGATTTTTTTGACGAAGATATTATAAGATCTGCTGATAAAATAAGCTTTGATGAAGCTTACGGAAAAATCGAAGAAAGAGTATACGAGCTGAATCCACAGGCTGATTCGCGAAAAGTAAGAAAGTTTATTTTAGGGTAGGTATTAAGATGCATGAAAAAAAGGTGAAATCAATTCTTTCATCAAAAAACGGAATGAACCTGTACCGCGGATGCAGCCACGGCTGTATCTACTGTGATGCCAGAAGCACATGTTATCAGATGAAGCACAGATTTGAGGATATTGAGGTGAAATCCAATGCTGCGGAACTGCTGGAGCAGGCGTTGAGGAGAAAGTNNTGCAGCAAGTGCATGATAGGAACAGGTGCCATGAGCGATCCTTACCTTCATCTGGAGGAAAAACTGTGCAATACCAGAAGGTGTCTGGAACTGATAGATTTTTACGGATATGGATTAGCCATACAGACGAAATCAGATCTTATTTTAAGAGACCTGGATCTGCTGAAAAGCATTAATTCCAAGTCCAAATGCGTGGTGCAGATGACGCTGACAACTTATGACGAAGAGCTGTGCAGTAAAATCGAGCCGAACGTGTGCACAACGAGGAAAAGAGCAGAGGTTCTGAACATTCTGAGGGATGAAGGAATACCAACGGTGGTGTGGCTGACACCGATACTGCCATTTATTAACGATACAGAGGAAAATATCAGAGGAATTCTCAAATACTGTACAAAAGCAAAAGTTTACGGTATTTTGACATTCGGCATGGGGCTTACTCTCAGGGACGGAGACAGGCAGTATTTTTATAAGAATCTTGATCTGCACTTCCCGGGGATGAAAGAAAAATATATGAGAACCTTTGGCNNNGGGGTTAGTGTCATCTTATGAAAAGTATGGTTGCTAAATACCATTCTCATACAGCCTGATGCCTGAGTGCTGTTGTTTCATAAAGACGGGGAATAGCTGTAAAGATTGTATTTTTTGTAACTATTTATCCGATGTATACATAAAATATTGTAGAATTTAAATCGGAGGGAAGTATGAATTTTTCGCAATATCCAAATTATTATGATAACAATATGTACAGATATTGCAGTATGCAATATAAAGCAGCAGAGGCTCAGATAGTGGGAGGACCTCTTGCTCCGGGATTAAGAGGTTCGGTAATATTTCTGGATACACTGGGAGGAACGGAAGTTTTTGTGGAGGTCGACGGGTTACCGGAATACAAGCCTGCAGAAGGAAGTAGTCCGCCGATAGGGCCGTTTGGTTTCCACATCCATGAGAATGGCGACTGTACCGTAGGCGATGCATTAGATCCGTTTTCATCTGCCGGTCAGCATTGGAATCCGACAAATCAGCCACACGGAAACCACGCGGGTGATTTTCCGGTCTTATTTTCAAACAACGGTTATGCCAGAATGGCTTTTTTTACAGATAAATTTAAAATTCCACAGGTTATCGACAAGGCTGTCATCATACACGAAAACCCCGACGATTATCGGACACAGCCTTCCGGAGCATCCGGAAAGAAATTGGCATGCGGCGTAATTAAAGGTCTGNNGAGTGATGTAATGGCAGATTAAAAGCTGACAGAACTTTGATTAAGGTTCTGCCAGCTTTTATATTATTTCAAACCGACATATTATAATGTTTTGTGTTCTACAAACTTACGGTGGGTTCTGTTACGGTGAGCGTATTGTCTATTGTATTAAGGTTTGCGTTTGCGCCTATGGGAATTGCCATCTTGTAATATCCGTGCCCCGAAGCTAAATTTGTCATCAGAGGTTTTCCAAGAGGAACCATCACTTCATTTATTAAATCTTCGTAGGACTTGTCGTAGGAATCGGTGCAGTTTGAGCACTCGCCCATGATTATCCCGGCGCAGTCACGAAATTTTCCGGCGTGGACCAGGTGTGCTATGAGTCTGTAGACATGGCTTACGGCTTCGTGTGTTTCTTCAATAAAAAATATTTTGCCGCTTGTATCTATTTCAAACGGAGTTCCCAGCGTGTCAACGAATGATGTAAGGTTTCCGCCCACTATCGGACCACTTACGTTTCCTGGTACTCTGCTTATGAGCGGCATTCCGGGAGGGTTTTCAAGCGGACGCGGTGATGTGATAGTGGATGTTGCCGTAAAAAACTGATCGAAGTTGTATGCGGGTGTAGTGCTTCTGAAGTCTATCAGGAGAAGGCTGTGGAATGTAATTAAATCTGCCCATATGTACAATACATTTAACAGCACTGTTATGTCACTGTATCCGGTTATAATTTTAGGGTTGCGGTTTATTATGCCGTAATCGAGGTACGGTATTATATCCACTACGCCGGTACCGCCTCTTACCGGTATTATGGCTCTCACATCGGGATTTTCAAACATGCTCATAAGATCCGAAGCACGCTGCTGCGGCGTGGCTGCCACGAAACCAGCCCATGAGTATACGTAATCTCCTAAAATCACATTAAAACCAAGTTCCTCCAGAAATTGTATTCTTGCGTTAATTGTCGCTTCATCCCTCGGACTGCCGAGAGTAACTATTCCAACGGTGTCCCCGGCACGTAAAATAGGTGGTCTTATTGCCATTTGTACCGCCTCCAGTGAATTTTATGGATTGCTTATTTCATATCAGTATATGAGTGGCATTAATAATTGGTTAATATTACGGAATAAAAACCGGTAGATTTCTAAAAGCTCATACACCCTCTCCGTCGAATTCCGGAATAAAGCTTTCCGACTGAGTTTCTCCCTCCTGAATAAATCCGTTTTCAACACCTATGCTTACGGCGTAATCAATGAGGCTGTCATATTCCTCATCGGTTACTTTTCTGTTTATTTCAGGATATCCGGCAACATGTTTCATTGGAGTGTACTGATTCATAATGCTTATATAAATTTTATTGCCGAATGTATCATGAAGATATTTAATTATTTTCTTTGAATCGTTCAAATAACCGGGCAGCAGCATGTGGCGCACTATAACACCTTTTGTCATAATGCCGTCGGTGTCAAATCTTGGTTCTCCGACCTGTGCCGACATTTCCTTTATTGCGGCAGATGCATAAGAAAAGTAATCCGGGCAGTTTGAATACTTCTTTGCAATGTTCTCGTCCATGTACTTTAAATCAGGCAGAAAAATATCAACAATTCCGTCAAGCAGCTTTATTGTTTCTGTTTTTTCATATCCACCTGTATTGTAAACGATGGGTATGTTGAGACCTCTGCTTCTGCTTATTGAAAGGGCTTCAATGATTTGAGGAATGTAATGTCCCGGAGTCACAAGATTAATATTGTGCGCTCCTTTTTCCTGAAGCTCGATAAATATTTCCGCAAGTCTTTCGACTGAAATAACCTTGCCTGCCGTTCCATTGGATATGCTGCGGTTCTGGCAGTAAACACACATCAGGGAGCATCCACAGAAAAATACCGTGCCGGAACCCCTCGTGCCTGAAATGCAGGGTTCCTCCCACATATGAAGAGCGGCTCTTGCCGCAACTAATTTATCGGTTTCACCGCAGTAGCCTTTTTTGCCGCCTGTTCTGTAGGCATGGCAGTTTCTCGGGCACAATGTGCAGTCATTTAATAAATTTATGTTTGAAAATTTGTTCTCCATGGCGATTCCTTTTGTATAAATAATGAATGAACCATTATATCATTTTTTTATTTATTTAATCAATATTTTTAGTTGGGCAATTCAGTAATAAATTAAGCAGGAAGCTGAATTTTCGGACGGTAATAATTCAAATATCTTGAATTAACTTATATAATATTATATAATTAACAAAATTAGTGTTGGGAGAAGATCATGAAAAATATGTTTTTTTATGATACAAAAATCGGCAGGATTGCCATAACAGATAACGGAAAAGACATAACCGGCGTGGAACGGGCAGACGGAGTGAGCATCAAAGACATGAACATATGTGAAACAGAGCTCTTAAAAGAGGCTTCGAGACAGCTTGCAGAATATCTGGACGGATTCAGGAAAACATTCGATCTGCCTCTTAATCCCCAGGGAACCGAGTTCCAAAAAAAAGTATGGAATGCTCTGTGTGATATTCCATACGGAGAGATACGAAGCTATAAGCAAATTGCCGAAGCAGTAGGAAATCCCAAGGCATCAAGAGCGGTGGGCATGGCAAACAACAGAAATCCCATTATGATTTTTATTCCATGCCACAGGGTTATCGGTTCAAACGGCAGCCTGGTAGGATACGGAGGCGGTCTTGATATGAAGGAAAAACTGCTGTCGCTGGAAAAGGTCAAAACAGTATAAATTATATGATGAATTTCGGAGGCACATATGCCGGCTACTTATGCACACTACATGTTTGGTCATGAAGTTTTGAAGTTATTGGATGATGATGTACAAAAAATAATTAACGGCAACATTGGGTTATATAATATAGGACTTCACGGCCCGGATATTTTATTTTACTATAAGCCTTTAAAATCGAATCATGTTAACAGCACCGGATATAGACTTCACAAAATTACGGCAGACACATTTTTTGAAAATGCAAGGCAGAAGATAAACAGCTGTCCTGATTGTGATGCTGCATGTGCATATATTTTGGGGTTTATCTGTCATTTCATGCTGGACAGCCAGTGTCATCCATACATAAGGCAAAAAGAAATCGTTGCAACCCACAGCACCATAGAAACGGAATTTGACCGCCTGTTTATGCTTAAGAATGATTTGAATCCACTAACTTTCAGACCTACATCGCATATTGAACCGAATTTTCATAATGCTGAAGTGATTTCATGGTTTTTTGATGACATAGCGAAGGAAGAAATATTAAAGGCGCTGAAGCAAATGAAATTTTACCTGAACTTTCTTGTGTCGCCTGGACGTTTGAAAAGGTCATTGATAACAGGTGGTCTCAAAGCATCTGGGAATTATGACGGCATAATAGGACTCATGATGAGGTATGAACCTGTTGAAGCATGCGTTGAAATCAATGAGGTGCTGTATGATTTATTTGTAAAGGCAGTGGAACCGGCCGCCGGACTGGTTAGTGAATATTATAAGAACATAAAAAGCGGTGCAGGTATCAGTGAGCGGTTTGGAAGAAACTTTGAGTAGAATTGTTCACACTTTATAATGCCACATACATAATATAATGTATATTTATATTAAGGATGTGAACATATGGTTAATAATTTCACCGACAGTCAGACATATAAAAACATACTTAATGCTTTTGATATTGAATCAATCGAAAGCACAAAATACAGAATCAGTGCGGAAAGGGCAAGGAGAGACGGATACCAGCAGATAGGCAATATATTTGATCTTACGGCGAGAAATGAACAGCAGCACGCAGAAATATGGATGAGGTTTATGCT
Organism: Clostridiales bacterium; assembly: GCA_003457065.1. Taxonomy (GTDB): domain Bacteria; phylum Bacillota; class Clostridia; order Tissierellales; family Sedimentibacteraceae; genus Sedimentibacter. Next base: position 12,301 of record DMJQ01000173.1, on the reverse strand, counting down.
GCAGGATGCCATGCCTACAACATTGGAAAACCTGCAGAATGCAGCCAATGAGGAAAGATACGAGGGCTCGGATTTGTTTATCCAGTATGCTGATACGGCACGTTCCGAAGGTTATACGGACATTGCCAATATGTTTGAAGGAATAGCCGTTATCGAAAGACATCAGCAGTACAGATTTAATCAGCTTGCTCAGAATATTCAGACTAATCAGGTATTCTGCAAGCCGAACAGCACAGTATGGGTCTGCATTATATGCGGAAATCTGGTGTGGAATGAATGTGCTCCGGAAATTTGTCCGATTTGCAAGTACCCGCAGGCTTATTACCAGATCAACTGCGAGAACTATTAAAGAAAAGAACGAAGCTGTTGCATCAGCGTACTGTCATTCTGAGGATGCCATACAAAAATTTCGTATTATTTCGTATTTGCGATATGAAATTTTTGTTGTCGGTGTATGACATAAATATGTCTGATGCAACAGTATTTTATTNNTGTATGTGTTATTATATAAACAAGAGAAAGCTTATTTGCCTCATGCACGTAAAATATTTTATTTTGAGGCTGCCGATGCAAAAATATTTAGCTCGGATGAATAATATTTTAGACGTCTACCGTTGATATTTTAATTAACAGTAATATTATAAGATGATAAAGGAGTGAAAAAATGCTGCTAAAGTGTGCTTTTATTGTTCCGCATCCACCGTTGATAATTCCTGAAATAGGAAGAGGACAGGAGATAAAAATCAGGAAAACCATTGATGCGTATGAAAAAATCGGCAAGAGAATATCGGAGATAAAACCTGATACAATTGTTTTGACAACACCGCATTCCATATTGTATTCGGACTACATTCACATTTCTGACGGGGAAGGATCAAAGGGAAATTTCAGAGAGTTTGGAGAAGTGGAAGTGGGGATGCAGGCAGATTATGATGCTCAATTTGTGCACAAGCTTTCCGCATTGGCAGAAGAAAATAATATTCCTGCGGGAATATTGGGAGAAAAAAAGAAAGCGTTGGATCACGGCACAATGGTTCCCCTTTACTTTGTGAACAAGTATTACAGCGATTACAAGCTTGTGAGGATTTCCATATCGGGACTGACATTCATAGAACACTACAGATTCGGAAAATGCATTAAGCAGGCAGCAGAAGAAAGCGATAAAAATATTGTTTTTATTGCCAGCGGAGACTTATCGCACATGCTGAAAGATGAAGGACCGTACGGCTACAGGGAAGAAGGCTACGTATTTGATCGTGAAGTTACCGATGCCATGAGAAGCGGAGATTTTTTACAGTTTCTGAAATTTGATGAGGAATTTTGCAATGCGGCAGCAGAGTGTGGACTGAGGTCATTTATCATTATGGCAGGTGCGCTTGACGGCAAAAAAGTAAATCCTAAACTGCTTTCTTATGAGGGACCGTTTGGTGTAGGATATGCCGTTGCTGCTTTTGATGTCACAGGTGACGATGAAAGCAGGCATTTTGACGAAGTTTACATAGCTGATGAACTGAAACGCGTCGAGTCAATGAAAAAAGAGGAAGACGATTACGTTAAACTTGCAAGGTATTCTCTTGAAAGTTACGTTGAGAAACACAAAAAGATCAAAAAGACAGATGAACTAAGTCCTGAACTTTTAAACGACCGTGCCGGTGTGTTTGTATCTCTGAAACTTGATGGAAAACTCAGAGGATGCATCGGAACAATAGAGCCTGCCGCCGGCTGCATAGCCGATGAAATAATACGGAATGCAATAAGTGCCGGAACTGAAGATCCAAGGTTTTATCCTGTTTCAAAGGATGAGCTACAGAGGATTATTTACAGTGTGGACGTGCTCAAAAATCCGGAGCCCATAGCTTCCAGGGACGATCTTGACCCGAAAAAATACGGCGTCATTGTTTCAAAGGGAAGAAGGAAGGGACTGCTTCTGCCGAATTTAGACGGAATTGATAATGTGGAGGAGCAGGTTTCCGTAGCGTTAAAAAAGGCAGGCATTTCGCCGAACGAGAATTATTCTATGGAAAGATTTGAGGTTGTAAGGCACAAGTAACATTTTGAATTTAAGGATAATTTTAGGATTTCCCTATATAATTAATGCATAAGAAGAAATTAAGGTGTGTGATAACATGAATTTTTTATCCGGATTTTTGAAAGGAATGGCAATCGGTGCGGGAGCCATAGCTCCGGGAGTAAGCGGAGGCGCTCTTGCCGTAATTTTTGGTTTATATGATAAGATAACAAATTTTATTGCTCATTTTACGAAAGATTTTAAAAAAAATCTGATATTTTTTATTCCAATAGGAATCGGAGCAGCAGCAGGTGTGTTAATATTCAGCAGAATAATCGAATTCCTGTTTCAAAATTACGAAACAGAAGTCAGATATGCATTTGTTGGGCTCATGCTCGGTACTTTGCCTGCCGTGGTGAAAGAAGCAAATAAAAAAGGATACAGGCGAAAATATTTGATACCGTTTATTATTTCTCTGGTTCTGACTGTTGCTGTTTCATATCTTGAGAGCAGTTCTGTCAACATGATTAACGAAGCAGACATCAGTCCTGTTCATGTTATCATATATGGAATAATAATAGGATTCGGCACCATAATACCGGGTGTCAGCGCGTCAATCATATTAATGTACTTTGGCGCATATGAACTTGTCATAAGTGCCATATCGAACATAAAGATTGTTTTAATAATCTACTTGGGAATAGGATTTGTTTTAAGTGTCCTGCTGTTTGCAAAATTAATCTCACTGCTTTTTGAAAAAGCATACGGTTTTACATATTACGCAATACTGGGGCTTGTGCTGGGCTCAATAATCGCAATATTCCCAGGGTTTGAGTTTTCTTTATACCATGTAATGAATCTGATGATGCTGCTTATGTGCTTCATTCTTTCCTATTCATTAAGCAGGTTTGCAGTCGCAGATAAAATGTAAATTTATTAAATTGTTGAATTAAGTTTCATGACATAAAGTATAAATATTAATAAATATAAAATATAATTTGAAACGGCAAGAAAGCTGACCGATGAAGTTTGTAATTTTTTGGTCAGTTTTTTTATTGTGGAAAGTAAGGATTAATTTTGAAAAACAAATGTTTTCCTTTGAAATGACTACGTTGACATTCTTTTTTACATATAGTATAATCAAATCGCTGGTCATGAATTGCATGGTTTTTGATAAAAAAATATAAAAATATAGTTTTTATTAACGAAATAATGCATAATAATTATATTAGAAAAATTAATATTAGTATAATCATGCAAAAATGGCAATAGCTGCAATTTATTTAATCCGTACAGGATTACTTACATTTTTCTATAATAAGAAAGGAAGAAACAAATGACAACATTTCTAATTGGTTTGGCAATTTTGATTGTCGGTGGAATTATTTACGGTAAGTATTGTGAAAAAGTATTCGGACCTGACGACAGAGAAACACCTGCCGTAGCAAAAGCTGACGGTGTTGACTTCGTCGTAATGAAAAATTGGAAAAACAGTCTTGTTAACCTGTTGAATATTGCAGGCACCGGACCTATACTTGGACCTATCCAGGGTATATTGTTCGGACCGATTGCTTTTATAACCATCCCTGTGGGATGTGTTCTGGCAGGTTCAATGCATGACTATTTTGTCGGTATGATTTCAATGAGAGAAGGCGGAGCACAACTTCCGAAAATGATTGATAAATTCCTGGGCAAAAAAATTCACGGCATCTACAATATTGTAGTATGGATATTGATGATATTGGTCGGTGTCGTATTTGTTTATACACCCGGTGACTTGATAGTTAAAGAATTAATCGGGCAGGAGGCTTCGGCTGCAAATCCTACCATGTGGATAGTATACGGCGGAATCTTCATATATTATCTGATCGCTACACTGTTCCCCATCGATGCCATAATAGGAAGAGTATATCCAATATTCGGCGCAATACTTATTATTTCGGCAATCGGTGTATTATTTGGAATATTTGCTGACGGAGGCGCTAATTTAAACAATTTATCGTTTGTTGGAAACATCTTTAACCAGCATCCGAGCGGACAGCCGTTCATACCGGTATTTTTCATAACTGTTGCGTGCGGTATAATGTCAGGATTCCACGGAACTCAGACTACTTTAATTTCACGTACGGTTAAGAGTGAAAAAGAAGGCAAGATGACATTTTTTAATATGATGCTTGTCGAAGGATTCATAGCAATGGTTTGGGCGGCAGGAGCAATGGTACTGTTTAACAGAGGAACTCCTGTTGATACAAACGCAACGTTGATGATAGGCGTTATATCGAGAGAATTTCTCGGAGCGGTAGGTGCCATGTTTGCGATTCTCGGAGTTATAGTACTTCCGATAACATCCGGAGATACGGCTTTCAGAGGTTTAAGGCTGATGCTTGGCGAAACATTCAATATCGACCAGTCAAATAAGTTTAAAAGAATTGCCCTGACACTGGCAATTTTCGTGCCTGCTATTGCAATACTGGTATTTGCAAAAATTAATCCTGCGGGATTCAATATATTGTGGAGATACTTTGCCTGGACCAATCAGACGGTTGCAATCTTTGCATTGGCACTGGTTACAATTTATCTGAAACTCCACGGCAAGAATTACTGGATGTCATTAATACCGGGAATGTTCTACACATTTGTTATAGCAAGCTACATTATTCACGCGCCGATCGGTTTTGGTTTGGATTCAAGACTCGGAGCGGATCCGAACAGCTACATGCTGTCTTATATAGCAGCTGCGGTATTGACACTGCTTTATGGATGGTATACTTTAAGACTTTCAGAATCAAGAAAAGATTATATATTAAAAACTACTTTAAAATAATTAGTTTCATCAGCTGCAAAGACACCGGCATACGTCGGTGTTTTTATTTATGAACCGTCTATTATAAATATAACAAACATATATTAATGTTATATATTAATAAGGAATTTGTTTGCGAATGTATTGCGATATTTATTTTGCATGAGTATTTTAATTATAATAAGATAGTTTTATTTAAACGACAATTAATTTCCTTTAAATTGGAAGAATTGCTCTTAAATGTAAAAAATTATTGACTATGGATGTATGCAGTGGTAGAATGCACTTGTAAGGTAAAAAATTCATTAAAGGAGGGCTCGGGAAAACGTTAAGCTGCATTGCATATGCTATGCAAACATATTCACGGCTGATTTTACGGCTGCTATTTTATTTTACGTAACTTAATTATTTTAAAAGGAGGGTAATTTAATATGGGAACATTTATAATCGGAATTATAATCCTTGTTGTTGGCGGTTATTTCTACGGTGCATTTTGTGAAAAAACATTTGGACCGGATGACAGAGAAACACCGGCAGTTACTAAGGCAGACGGAGTAGACTACGTCGTAATGAAAAAATGGAAGAACTCATTGGTTAACTTATTAAACATAGCGGGTACCGGACCCGTTTTAGGGCCTATTCAGGGTATTCTTTTCGGACCTGTGGCATTTATTACCATTCCTATAGGCTGTGTTATAGCAGGCTCCATGCATGACTATTTTGCCGGCATGATATCCATGCGTAACGGCGGAGCACAAATGCCTAAACTGATAAAAAAATATTTAGGACAGAAAGTTTTCAGCGTATACAATATTATAGTATGGATATTAATGCTGCTGGTCGGTGTAGTATTTGTCTACACACCCGGAGACCTGATTGTTAAGGAATTAATCGGTCAGGCACCTGAATTTACTAATCCGGTTACCTGGATAGTATATGTGGCAATATTTGTATATTACTTAATCGCCACATTGTTCCCGATTGATGCTATCATCGGAAGAATTTATCCGGTATTCGGAGCGATTCTGGTTATATCCGCAGTCGGAATTTTCTGCGGCATATTATTTGGCGGAAAGGGACAGTACTTACAGAACTTATCAATGGCAAACGGTATCTTCGGACATCATCCGCAAAAGCTTCCGCTCATACCGATATTCTTTATTACGGTTGCATGCGGAATTCTTTCAGGGTTCCACGCAACTCAGAACACATTGATTGCGAGAACCGTAAAATCTGAAAAAGAAGGAAGAATGACATTCTTCAACATGATGCTTGTTGAAGGCTTTATAGCTATGTGCTGGGCGGCAGGCACCATGATATTATTCGGCAAAGGAACTGCTATTGATACAAATGCGACTTTGATGGTTGGTATCATATCAAGAGACTTTTTAGGAAACGTTGGCGGCGTTCTTGCAATTCTTGGTGTTATTGTTCTTCCTATTACATCGGGAGATACTGCTTTCAGAGGATTGAGACTTATGATTGCAGAACAGTTTAACATTGACCAGCAGGATGCGAGGAAGAGACTTTCGCTTACATTCGGAATATTCATTCCTGCGTTCTTTATTCTGATATGGGCTAAATCAAGCCCGCAGGGTTTCAGCATACTGTGGAGATACTTTGCATTCACAAATCAATTTGTCGGCATATTTGCTCTGGCTATGGAAGCGATTTTCCTTTATATCAACGGAAAGAACTATATCATTCCACTTGTTCCGGGAGCTTTCTATACATTCGTTACAATGAGCTTTATTTTCCACGCTCCAATAGGTTTTGGCTTAGAACAAAGAATTGGTTCAATGTTTGGAATGGAGCCGAGCAGCTATACATTGTCATATATAGTGGCGGCTGTGTTGACGATCGCTTATATTATGTTTATTAAGAAGCACAGTATATCTCAAAAGGATAAAATACTCCAGAATGTATTGTCTTAATTGAGCAGGGGCCGCCATGTGCGGCCCGGTTTTTCGGTAATTCGGCAAGATAAAATTTTAGATCCTTTCATTTGTCGAAACCAGGAAATTCATATTTAAAACTTTCAGGATATTTCGTCTCTGCGAACGACCTAAATTGGCTTGTCAGCAGTCTAAACCGCCATGTGCGGTCTTTTTTGTGTGTCTTTACAAACAGTTGTATTTTTGATACAATTTACTTATTAATTTTTCAAATTAAAATATACGTAAACAGTTATGGGGTTTTTATGCAAAGTATTAAAAACATATTGTTTGACAGAGTCGTGATTGTTGTTCTGTCCATATTGGTGCAGCTGCTGACGATAATAACAGTAATCTGGAGATTCAGCAATTATTTTGTTTTATTCGATGTTATATTTACTGTTATAAGCATTTTAGCCGTAGTACACATTTTGAACAGCAGAAGCGACCCGGCATATAAAATTGCCTGGATAGTTCCCATAATGCTGTTACCCATTTTCGGAGGGCTTTTTTATCTGATGGTCGGCGGCACGGGTCTGTCTGATCGGATGAAAAGGAGAATGTCTCAGATTACCGAAAAAATGAAAGAATGTCTTAGTCAGAATCAAAAAACCGTAAGTCTTTTGCGGCAGGAGAGCATAATTGCGTACAATCAAGGCAGGTACATTGAAAAATATACACTTTGTCCCGTTTACAACAACTCATCCACAGAATTTTTACCGTCAGGAGAAGCATTTTTTGAACAATTGGTGAAAGAGCTGAAATCGGCTGAAAAATTCATATTTCTTGAATTCTTTATAATAGAAGAAGGGATAATGTGGAACACAATTTTAGATATATTAAAAGATAAAGCCAGGGAAGGCGTTGATGTTAGGGTTGTCTATGACGACGTGGGCTGTATGTTCAAGCTTCCTGTTGGGTACAATAAGAAACTGGAGGATATGGGCATTAAGTGCTGTGTTTTCAATCCGTTTATACCGATTTTATCTCTCCGCCTCAACAACAGGGACCACAGGAAAATTGTAGTTATTGACGGCAGGACGGCTTTTACCGGAGGAGCTAATATTGCCGATGAATATATTAACCGCCGTGAAAGATTCGGCCACTGGCGTGACTGTGCCATTGAAGTAAAAGGCGCGGCAGTATGGAGTTTTACCGTAATGTTTTTGTCCATGTGGACTTTCTTGAGAAAGACAAAAGAAGATTACGAGAGATTCATGCCTCCGTCTGACAGTGAAGAAGAGTGCTATGGTTTCGTGCAACCTTTTGATGACAGTCCTTTGGATGATGAGCACGTTAGTGAGGCAGTTTATTTAAATTTAATAAATCAGGCAAAAAAATATATTTACATTGAGACTCCATACCTTATAGCAGACAATAAAATGATGGTTTCTTTATGTCTGGCAGCAAAGCGCGGAGTAGATGTAAGAATTTTAACTCCTGACATACCGGACAAAAAATATGCGTTTGCCGTGACACAGTCAAGCTATGAAGAGCTTTTATTATCGGGAGTGTCAATTTATCAGTACACACCGGGGTTTAATCACGGCAAGACATTCGTTGTCGATGACTGCTATGCGGTTGTAGGAACAATTAATCTTGATTACAGAAGTCTGTACCTACATTTTGAATGCGGTGTGTGGATGTATAACACAAAAAGTGTTGAACAGGTAAAAGACAGTACGCTGAAAGCTCTGGAAGTTAGCCGTGAAATTACGATGGAGCATGTCAGGAGCCTTTCAAAGCTCAGAAGAATTTTAAGGACATTTCTTAAAATATTTGCACCTTTGATGTAATTAAGTTTTATATGATAGTCACCCTGCTGTCATTCTAAATGCAACGAAAAATCTTATGGAACATATTCAGTTGTTCGTTTCGTTCAAATTGAATGACAGCGGGTTAAGTATAATGTCAATTTAAAAAAAGAAGGACATAAAATGGAAAAGAATTTTAAATTTTATTTAACGTTGTTCTGGTCCACATTTTCATTGAGTGCTTTTACCATAGGGGGAGGTTATGTAATAGTTCCTCTTATGCAAAAAAAGTTTGTTGAAGAGCTTAAATGGATCGACGAGGAAGAAATGCTCAACCTGGTGGCAATATCACAGTCGGCTCCGGGACCTATTGCAGTCAATACATCCATAATGGTCGGATACAGGATTGCCGGAGTACCGGGGTCATTTGTTACAATATTGGGAACAGTCCTACCTCCGCTTATAATTATTACGATTGTTGCTCAGTTTTACACCGCATTCAAGGAAAACAAGATAGTGAACGCTCTTCTGCTGGGCATGCGCGCGGGAGTTGCGGCAGTAATAATAGACGTAATAATTAAGATGGCAAAGGACATTCTTGACACAAAAGATAAAATATCTATCATGATTATGATAATTTCTTTGATTGCGGCAGTTATTTTTGATATAAACGCTGCATTGATAATAATACTGTGCGGAGCCTTCGGAGCTTTTTATTACAATGTTTATAAGAAGGGAGCCAGGCCATGATTTTACTTGAAATATTCTGGAGCTTTTTTCAGATAGGTTTGTTCAGCATAGGAGGTGGCTATGCGGCTCTTCCTTTAATTGAGCATCAGGTGCTGGAAGTGCACAGCTGGCTCACAATGTCGGAATTTGCCGACCTTCTCACTATTTCGCAGATGACGCCGGGGCCGATTGCATTAAACGCCTCCACATTTGTGGGAACAAAAGTTGCGGGACTGCCGGGCTCAATAATAGCCACGATCGGATGCGTGACACCATCATGCATCATAGTTCTGACATTGTCTTATTTCTATTTTAAATATAAAAATTTATCTTCTATTCAGGGCGTATTGAAAGGGCTGAGACCGGCAGTAGTATCATTGATAGCTTCAGCCGGATTTTCAATTTTACTGCTGGCTGTTTTTAAATCTGAAAGTATCACGGTACAAACCATGAAATTAAGCGATATAAATTACATGTCGGTTGCGCTGGTGGCAATAGGGGTGTTTGTTCTGAGAAGATATAAGGTCGACCCTATAATGGTAATGATTGTAACAGGAATTATCGGAGTATTTATTTACGGAGTATTTTAAAATTATGAGCAATAAATTTACGCATTTACATGTACATACTGAATACAGCCTTCTTGATGGTGCCTGCAGAATCGAGGAATTAGTCAATAAGGCAAAAGAACTCAACATGACTTCCATGGCGATAACGGACCACGGAGCCATGTACGGAGTTGTGGAATTTTTTAAGCAGGCAAAAAAGGCAGGCATTAAGCCTATATTAGGATTTGAAGCATATGTTTCGCCTCGTAAGCTGACAGACAAAGATCCTCAAAAGGATAAGAGCCAGTATCACTTGGTTCTGCTTGCGGAAAATTACGAGGGATGGAAAAATATAATAAAGCTTTGCTCAACAGGCTTTGTCGACGGTTATTACTACAAGCCGAGAATTGACCATGAAACATTGAGGCAGCACTCAAAGGGCATCATAGCTCTCAGTGCATGCCTTGCAGGTGAAGTTCAGTCGCATCTCTTAGACGGCAATTATGAGGAAGCTTTAAATACAGCCTTGATGTACAGGGAGATATTCGGAGAAAATAATTTCTTTCTGGAAATGCAGGATCACGGCATGAAGGAGCAGCAGGCTGTCAATAAGGATCTTGTTAAAATGAGCCGGGAAACAGGGCTTAAGCTTGTTGCCACAAACGACGTGCACTACATAAACAAGGAAGACGCATATTTTCATGACGTTCTTTTGTGTATACAGATGCAGAAAACAACGGCGGACGAAGACAGAATGAGATTTCCGTCAGATGAATTTTATTTGAAATCCTATGAGGAAATGAAGGAACTGTTTCCGGAGGAAGCATTGAAAAATACCGCCGACATAGCAGAACGCTGCAATGTGGAACTTAATTTTAACACTGTGCACCTTCCTGAATTTAAAATTCCTCAGGGCTATACGAAGACAGAATATTTCAGAGAAATTTGCCGGACAGGCTTAAAAGAAAGATATAAAAATGTAACGGAAGAGATACAAAACAGACTGGATTACGAAATCGGAGTTATCGAGCAGATGGGATATGTGGATTATTTTCTCATAGTCTGGGATTTTATAAAGTATGCCAAAGACAACAAAATAATGGTCGGTCCCGGCAGAGGTTCGGCGGCAGGCAGTCTGGTTGCATATTCAATGAAAATAACTAACATAGACCCAATGAAGTACAACCTGATTTTTGAAAGGTTTTTAAATCCCGACCGTGTTAGCATGCCTGATATTGACGTGGATTTTTGCTACGAAAGGCGTGAAGAAGTAATTGAGTATGTAAAAAGAAAGTACGGCAGCGAGAGAGTTGCGCAAATCATAACTTTCGGTACCATGGCTGCNNTAAAGGTCAAAAAACTTATTGACCTCGCATTGAAGATTGAAGGTCTTCCGCGCCATGCTTCCACTCATGCGGCAGGCGTGCTGATTTCCAAGAAAGATGTAACGGAATATGTTCCTCTGTCGAGAAACAAGGATGTTATAACGACGCAGTTCAACATGATTGAACTTGAAGAACTGGGACTTTTAAAGATGGACTTCTTAGGGCTCAGGACGCTTACGGTAATTCGTGATGCAGTTGATCTGATTGAAAAAAGTCACAATGTGACTGTTGATTTCAGTAACTGTCAGTATGACGACAAGGAAGTATACAAGTTGTTTGCAAATGCGGAAACTTTAGGCATATTTCAGTTTGAAAGCTCAGGTATGAGAGCCTTTTTAAGCGAACTTAAACCTACGGAATTTGAAAACCTGTCGGCTGCTAATGCATTGTACAGGCCCGGACCGATGGGACAAATTCCTGTGTACATAAAAAACAAGCTTAATCCTGAAGGGGTAACTTATCTTCATCCGAAGCTTGAGCACATACTCAATGTCACATATGGCTGCATGGTTTATCAGGAACAGGTCATGCAGATTGTAAGAGATATCGGCGGATTTACAATGGGACGTTCCGACCTGCTGAGACGTGCCATGGGCAAGAAAAAAATGAGCGTAATGCTTGAGGAGCGAAAAAATTTCATTTATGGAAAGCCGGCTGAAAACGGTGAGTCTGCAATACTGGGCGCAGTTAACAACGGTGTGGATGAAAAAACGGCCAACGACATATATGATTTGATGGTTGAATTCGCAAAATATGCATTTCCGAAGGCGCACTCCGTGGCTTATGCCGCGCTTGCTTATGAGACAGCATGGCTGAAGCTTTATTATCCCGTTGAATTTATGGCTGCGCTCATTTCAAGCATCATGGGAAGCTCAGGAACGGTTTCTTTATACATAAGAGAGTGCAAGAGGCTTGGAATTGAAATTCTGCCTCCTGATGTGAACGAGAGCAGGGATAAATTTACCGTGGAAAACGGAAAAATACGTTTCGGTCTGGCGGCTGTAAAAAATGTTGGAACCAATGTAATAGCAGAAATAATTAAGGCGCGAGAAGAAAAGGGCAAATTTACGGGATTCACTGATTTTTGTACAAAGGTTGACCAGAGCGTTTTAAACAAGCGTCAGATTGAATCACTGATTA
>DMJQ01000130.1 GCA_003457065.1 Clostridiales bacterium | reverse complement strand
AAAATCCGTTTCCGGCAACTTTTCTTGCGCTGTCCAGATCTATGCCGTTAAACTTGCTCATGATGTCAACATGATACGGAATTTCAAAATCCGGAACAACCGGTTCTCCGTAGCGCTGAACTTCAACATTTTCGCTGTCATCTTTCCCTATGGGAACACTTGGATCGATAATGTTGGGAATTGTCATCATGATAGTTTTTATTTTTTCATCCAGTTCATTTTCTTTTGCTTCCAACCCGGCAAGAGTTTCAGAATTTTCAACAACCTTTTTCTTCAGCTCCCCGGCTTCCTCTTTTTTGCCCTGAGCCATCAGCCCGCCGATTTGTTTTGAATATTTGTTTCTGTCGGCTCTTAAACCATCCGCCTTCTGTTTTATTTCCCTGCTTTCCACATCTAAAGCTATTACCTCATCAACTAAAGGCAATTTGCTGTCCTGAAATTTATTTTTTATATTTTGCTTTACCACTTCAGGATTTTCTCTTACAAATTTTAAATCAAGCATAAATATCCTCCTATTATTGTTTAATAATCACATTATAATTTATTCTCAGGCTCCATCTCCGATTTGTTTAATCCCTGACGGTCGCACAAATCAGGATTGCACTGCATAAGACCTACCGCAGTTTTTCATAAAAAGTACTCTGAAAAACTGAGTTAGGGCTATAAAAAAAATTCCTCCGCCTAAAAGGGACGAAAGAATCCGTGTTGCCACCCAAATTGCAAGTCGTTAAACCTACCACTCTTAAGTAATATAGAGGTTACCAACCTTCGATTCATCACCGACAGCTCCAAAAGTGGAAAGGTTCAGCCTTTCACCGGTTCACACCTAACACCGGCTCTCTGAAGAAATTCATAAACCGCAGCTTTTATCACAGCCATTGCATATTTTCACCTATTATACACCATTCTATTCAACTTTTCAAACTTTTTTCCACATAATCCGAATATTTTTTAATACAAATAAAATTACATAAAAAAATGCCTCCGATTTATGACAAAAGTAAAATTTCAAAAACGTCATTACAAAGCATAGACGAAGAATCTCATTTGATGAATATGAGATTCTTCACCTTGTTTAGGATATATTTGTCAATAGTCTGAAGTTATTTTAATAAAAGCCTCTTATTATTTTGTCCCCTTGCTTATTTAACCGCCTTACTTTTTATGTTTTAACAATTTTTTGGCAAATTCTATAAGCTCATCACTTACACCTTCAACTAAAACTACTTCATTGATTTCCGGAACATGTTTTTTTAATTCCTCCTCTATCACATTCTCAACAGTCATTTTAGCTGAAGGACAATTTCCGCATTGACCCAGCAATTTTATTTTTAATATATTGTTCTCATAACTTATTACTTCCACATTTCCGTAATGCTCTGATAATTTGGGCCTTACGTACTTGTCTAATGTAAGTTCTATTTTATCTTTCATGACTTTCTCCGATTATTTACCTGTTACTTTAGCAATTGCCTTTGCTAATTCTTTCTTGCCGTTGATATTGCCCTGTCGTGAAATCATGATTCTTTGTGCCTGCGGCGAACCGGCTCCGTGCATTGATTCGGTTCTGTAGCCTACTGCTGCAGTTCCTAATGTTATATTTTCTATAAGCCTCAATACTTTCAGCCTGTCTTCCACAGATACGCCTTTCACTCCCTGAAGATATTTTTCTATATACGGTCCTATCTTCGGATCTTTTAGATCTTTTTCCGACGGTGCTGTTACCATTAGGCCGCCTGCTATATCTTCTGCAAGTCTTGCTATTTCATACGGGAATCTTGTTATATTTTGTTTACATACATTTGCCAGCAGTAAATCTATTATATAGTTTCCCGATTCTGTTTTATGACCCTCTGCCGAACATGCTATACCGCAGCTGTACAATGTTTCATTTAAGTGAGTCATTTCTATCAGCTTGTCTTTTATGTGAGATGCTTTTTGTGTTCCGTTGTAATCTGCTATTAATGCAGCTGCTCCTATTAAAACATCACCTACTCCTACTTTGCATCCGCCGTAGCTTTGTCTGTGGTATCAGATCGGAAGAGCGTCGNNCTTCCATTCCGCCGAACTGGCTGTTGCCTACGTCTATTTTTGAGCCTTCAAGCTTTCTTGTATCGCATGACTGTCTGCCTATAATCATCAGTATGCCTTCTGCATCTACTGGAACCGAGAATGATATGGCATAATCCTTGTCGTCAGGTCCCATAGCTATTGTCGGCATTACCAGTACTTCGTGAGAGTTGCTCATGCCTGTTTGATGTGCTTTTGCACCTCTTACCACTACACCGTCTGCTCTTCTATCAACTACACGCAGATATAAATCAGGATCTGCCTGTTTGCTTGGGGATAATGATCTGTCGCCTTTCGGGTCTGTCATTGCTCCGTCTACAGTAAAGTCATTTTCCTGTATATATTTTAAATATTTCACAAAGTTGTCAAAATATTTTGTTCCATGAGCTTTATCTGTTTCATATGATGTGCTGTATACGGCATTAAATGCATCCATTCCTACACATCTTTGAAAACATGATGCAGTTTTCTGGCCCAACAGTCTTTGCATTTTGACCTTTTTCATAAGATCTTCCGTGCTTTGGTGAATATGTGTAAATCTGTTGATCTTTTCTCCTGTCAATGAAGATTTTGCTGTCATCAGATCTTCGTATTCCGGAACTTGCGCTAAATCGTAAGTTGCTTTTACAGAATTTAATGATGGTCGAAGTATGGGATTATCTACGGGACTATTCACCTTTTCGCCGAACATATAAATCTGCATATTCAATTTCTTTATACTTTCTATATACTGATCACCAGTCATTAAAGCCATTGTATACCTCCCGAGTTTATTTTTTTATTATTTGTTAGCCAAATCTACATATTTCTGATATCTGTACTTTGCATCAGCTTCTGCTTTTGCAAACAGTTCATCAGCCTGTTCAGGGAACAATTTGTAAAGTGATGCATATCTTACTTCACTCATTAAGAATTCCTTGAAGTTCCTTGTAGGTTCTTTAGAATCCAAACTAAATGGGTTCTTGCCTTCATTTTCAAGCTGTGGATTGTAGCGGTACAGTGACCAGTAGCCTGCTTCCACTGCTTCTTTTTCCTGCATCTGGGATTTTCCCATACCTTTTTTTATTCCATGGTTTATACATGGTGAGTATGCTATTATCAATGATGGTCCTGGATAATTTTCTGCTTCTATTATTGCTTTAAGAGTCTGGTTTTTGTCTGCACCCATTGCTATTTGTGCAACATATACATATCCATAGCTCATTGCCATCATTCCTAAATCTTTTTTCCTTGTTCTCTTTCCGCTTGATGCAAATTCTGCTATCGCTGCTGTCGGTGTTGATTTAGATGACTGGCCTCCTGTATTTGAGTATACTTCTGTATCAAATACCAATACATTTACATTTTCTCCTGATGCAAGAACGTGGTCTAATCCGCCGTAGCCTATATCATATGCCCAGCCGTCTCCGCCGAATATCCAGTGTGATCTTTTTACAAAGTAATCTTTGTTGTCATATATTTCATTTAACAGCTTGTTATTGCCTTTTTCTTCTTCCAATGCTGCAGTAAGTTTCTCCGCTCTTTCTCTTGTTCCGTCTGAAGTATCAAATCCGTCAAGCCATTCCTGCAGTGCCTGTTTTGCTTTTCCGCCAATTCCGCTTTCTATTGCTTCTACAACTCTGGATTTTGTTGCGTTTCTTATTTTTTGAACTCCTAAATACATTCCGAATCCATATTCGGCATTATCTTCAAATAATGAGAAACCCCATGATGGTCCATGTCCTTTATGGTCTGTTGTATATGATACCTGTGGCGAACCTCCCCATACGGTTGAACATCCTGCTGCATTAGATATCATCATTCTGTTTCCGAACATCTGTGTTACTAATTTCGCATATGGTGTTTCTCCGCATCCGCCGCATGCGCCTGAGAATTCTAACAACGGTTGTTTAAACTGGCTTCCTTTTACTGTCTTTTCAATGTTTTCCGGTATTTCTTTCGGTATTATGTCTTTTGCGAAATTCCAGTCTTTTATGAATTTATCTCTGTGTGAAGCTAATGGCTTCATTTCTATCGCTTTTTCTTTTGCGGGACATACCTCTACGCAGCTGCCGCAGCCTGTACAGTCCTGAGCTGATATTGCCAGATGATATTTCATGTCTTTAAACCCGTTTGCTGCTGCTGTANNCGTGCTCCTTTAAGTTCTTCTTCTGTCAGAAGTGTCGGTCTTATTACAGCATGTGGGCATACAAATGAACATTGGTTACACTGTATACACTTGCTTGAATCCCATACAGGAACTTCTATTGCTATTTCACGTTTTTCCCATGCTGTTACTCCCATTGGGAATGAGCCGTCTTCATGTTCTACGAATGCACTTACAGGCAGTTTGTCACCTTCCTGTCTGTTCATTGTTATTATTACTTTTTCAACAAATTCAGGCATTCCTGCTTCTTTATCTGTTTTTGTGTCTTCAGCAGTCTTCCATGATTCAGGAACATTTACTTTCTTCATGCTGTCAAATCCCTTGTCTATTGCAAGGTAGTTCATGTCTACTATATTCTGACCTTTGTTGCCGTATGATTTTACAACTCCGTCTTTCAGATATTTTGCTACTTCTTCAACAGGTATAATCTGTGCAAGTTTGAAGAATGCAGCCTGCATTATCATGTTAATTTTTCCGCCAAGTCCTACTTCCTTAGCTATATCAACAGCATCTATTATATAGAACTCTACGTTATTATTTGCTATGCTTCTTTTCAGTGATGCAGGAAGCTGTTTTTCAAGCTCGTCCTCACTCCAGATACAGTTCAGTAAGAACTTTCCACCTTTTTTAACTCCTGTAAGCAAATCATATTTGTTTACATAAGCCTGATTGTGGCATGCTATAAAGTCTGCTCCGTTTACTGCATATGGTTCTCTTATCGGTGACTTTCCAAATCTAAGATGTGATATTGTAAGTCCGCCTGATTTTTTTGCATCATATTCAAAATATGCCTGAGCATAGTAATCAGTGTTGTCCCCTATTATTTTTATTGCTGATTTATTTGCACTTACTGTTCCGTCAGAACCATATCCCCAGAACTTGCATGCTATTGTTCCTTCTGGTGTAGTGTCTATGCTTTCTTTTCTCATAGGTAATGATTTATGAGTAACGTCATCAACTATGCTGACAGTAAAGTCATTTTTAGGTTTGTCCTGTTTCAGGTTGTCGAATACTGCCATCGCATCATCCGGCTTAAAGTCTTTTGAACCTAATCCATATCTTCCGCCTACGATAAGAGGTGCATTTTCTGCATTGTAGAATGCGCTCTTTACATCAAGATACAATGGTTCACCGTTTGCACCTGGTTCTTTTGTTCTGTCTAATACTGCTATTTTCTTTACTGTTTTTGGTATCTGGCTCAACATGAACTCTGCTGAGAACGGTCTGTAAAGATGAA
>DMJQ01000036.1 GCA_003457065.1 Clostridiales bacterium | reverse complement strand
AAAATCGGAATGGATGTAATAATTGTCAATGTTGATGATGACATTAATAACAAGGCTATAAAAGATATGCTTGATTAAACAATGAGCAGGGCAGTTTGCTGCATAGATGAGCAGCAGGCTCTCGGCTGCTCATCTGTGGCTTTGTCAATTGCTGTGCAGATGTTTTTCTATTGTTTTTTTTGTCCATTCTTCTGCCTCGAGAATTGTTTCAAGTGAATCAATTTTCTGAGGAGTGTGCAGCAACATAATCTTTTCATTAATGTTTCCTATGTCCAGGAAGCTTATTTTTTTATTTAAGAATAAACTTACGCAGACTTCATTTGAAGCATTCAGTACGGCTGGCATTGTTCCTCCCGCATCTAATGCGTCAAAGGCAAGTCTCAGGCATTTAAAAACTTCCATGTCCGGCTTTTCAAATGTAAGATTTCCTATTTCAGTAAGAGACAGGCTTTTGTAGCTGTTTTGAACACGTTTCGGATAAAACAGGGCAAATTGTATTGGAACGCGCATGTCAGGAAGTCCAAGCTGGGCAATTGTTGAATGATCTGCAAATTCAATCCCCGAATGGATTATGCTTTGAGGATGAACGACTACTTCAATACGTTCAGGTTCCACATCAAATAAGAATTTTGCCTCGATAACTTCCAACCCTTTGTTCATCAATGTGGCGGAATCAACGGTTATTTTTTTGCCCATCGACCAGTTAGGATGTTTTAGCGCATCTTCAATTGTAACGGTTTTCAGAAATTCTGTGTCTCTGCCTCTGAACGGCCCGCCTGACGCGGTTAGAACTATTTTATTTATCGCCTTTTTATCATTTGCCATTAGGCTTTGGAAAATAGCGCTGTGCTCGCTGTCAACTGGAAGTATTTCCGCATTGTTTTCTCTCGCAAGATTCATTATATAGCTGCCTCCGGTTACCAGTGTTTCCTTGTTTGCCAGAGCTATCGTCTTATGTTTTTTTATTGCGGCTATTGTGGGTTTAAGTCCGATCATTCCGGATACGGCGGTAACTATTATATCGCTTTTTTCAAATTCTGCCGCTTCTATTAGTCCGTCCATTCCGGAAACAATATCTGTTTTTACATCAGCAGTAAGCATGTTTTTAAGCATCAATGCCTTTTCTTCATTCATCACGCAGCAAAGCTGCGGTTTAAATTCTGATATCTGCTGTCTTAAAAGCTCTATATTGTTGTTTCCGGTAATTGCGCATACTTTTAATTCATCCGGATGTTCACGAACGACATCCAGCGTCTGTCTTCCTATGGAACCGGTGGAACCCAGTATACTTATATATTTCATGGTTTCTCCTTGTTGGTCTCTCATTAGAATACCCTGAGAGGTAGTTATGACTATTCTACCATATAAAGAGATTCTTGCAAATAATTAATGACGGATTTTCAGATAATATAAGCCTGTATTTTTACGAAAGTGTTTTCTTGAAAAAAACACTTGTGATTATTTAGAGAACAGTGTATTATAACAGTGGAATTATTATAAAGAAAGACATGGAGGAAAAAATGTTTCAGAGTTATGAAAGCACAAGAAGCTCAAATTTAAAAACTACTGCCTCAAAGGCTGTGCTTAAGGGCATTGCCGATGACGGCGGTTTGTATGTTATGAGAGATTTGGAGCATAAAAATATCAATATTGAAAAATTAAAAGATAAAAGTTACATGGAAATGGCGGAAATAATATTAAATGAAATGCTTGATGATTTTCCTGAAGAAAAAATCAGAGAATGCATCTCAAAAGCATATACAGATAAATTCAGTACGGATGAAGTTACTCCTGTTGTAAAGGTGGGAGATTCTTATATAACAGAGCTGTTTCACGGACCAACATCAGCATTCAAGGATGTTGCTCTCTCCATACTTCCTCACTTAATGACAGCTTCATATGAAATGAATGACATTAAGGGAAAAGTTATAATTCTTGCGGCAACTTCAGGCGATACGGGAAAGGCCGCACTGGAAGGTTTCAGAGATGTAAAAGGAACAAAAATTGCTGTGTTTTACCCGGATGGCGGTGTAAGCCAGGTGCAGAAGGCTCAAATGGTAACGCAGGAGGGAAATAATACTTTTGTTTGTGCAATCAAAGGAAACTTTGATGATGCGCAGACGGGAGTTAAAAAAATATTCACCGATGAAAAGCTAATAAATGAGTTAAGGGAAAACAATAAAATATTTTCTTCGGCAAATTCAATTAATATCGGAAGGCTTATTCCTCAAATTGTTTATTATTTCTATTCATATATAAAGCTCGTGGAAAACGGAGCGGTCAAAATGGGGGACAAGGTTAATTTTTCGGTTCCAACGGGGAATTTCGGAAACATACTGGCAGGGTACTATGCAAAAATGCTTGGACTTCCGGTAAACATGCTCATATGTGCTTCCAATGAAAACAATGTTTTGTATGATTTTATAAACACGGGAGTTTATGACAGGAACAGGAAATTTTACAGAACGATCTCTCCTTCAATGGATATCCTCGTTTCGAGCAATCTTGAAAGACTTCTCTACTATATGAGCGGCAAAAATATCGATGAGGTAAAATCTTTGATGGAGCAGTTGAATTCATCAGGAAAATATGAAATCAGCCATGATATGAAGAAAAAAATAAATTCAGAATTTTATGCCGGCTGCGTGTTCATGGAAGAAACAGAAAAGACCATAAAAGAAACGTTCGAAAAATACGGCTATCTGCTGGATACACACACTGCTGTTGCTTACAAAACTCTCGAGGAGTATAAGAGACAGACCGGCGACAACGCTGTCAGTGTTGTTCTCTCAACGGCAAGCCCGTATAAATTTTCGAGAAGCGTATATGAATCGCTGTATGGAGAAAAAGACGGCGATGAATTTGAAATCATGGATGAGCTTTCCGAAAGAACAGGAGTTCCCATACCGGTAAATTTAAAGGGGCTCAACAAGAAACCGGTGATACATACAACCGTATGTGAAACAAATGAAATGGGAAATTACGTTAGAAAAATAGGTGGTATTAAATGATAAAGGTTACTGTTCCGGCATCTACGGCAAACATAGGTCCGGGTTTTGACACATTGGGACTTGCTCTTAATATGTACAATGTTTATGAATTTGAGGAAATAAGTGAAGGCCTGACAATTGAAGGCTGTCCGGATAAATTTAAAAATGAGGATAATCTTGTCTATAAATCATTTCAGCGTGTTGCCGAAATAATTGGCAGGAATGTCAAAGGGTTAAAAATATCAATGCATACGGATATACCCGTGTCAAGAGGCCTGGGCAGCAGCTCTGCATGCATTGTCGGAGGTGTATTCGGGGCAAATGCTTTATTAAATGGCAATTTGTCAAAGCATGAACTGTTTAAAATCGCAGTTGATATTGAAGGTCATCCGGACAATATAGCTCCGGCTGTTTACGGCGGGCTGACCGCTTCTATCGTAGAAGGTGGTGAACCATACTGCGTGAATTACAATATAAGCGAAAAATTGGAATTTTGCGCTCTGATACCGGATTTTGAAACTTCAACGTCTGA
>DMJQ01000034.1 GCA_003457065.1 Clostridiales bacterium | reverse complement strand
AAATACAGTCTTTGTTAATTTCTGCTAATTTCGCGTGTTTATATTCGAACTTATGAATAATAATTACATATTCACTTAAATCCTTTTTTCAGCTGTGTAAGAGCCGATTTTTCAAGCCGTGAAACCTGTGCCTGGGATATGCCGATTTCTTCCGCAACCTCCATTTGAGTCTTGCCCTTATAAAAGCGCATATCAACTATCTGCTTTTCTCTTTCAGACAAGTTATTGATGCTGTCTTCCAATGTTATTTTCTCAATCCACCTTTCATCGATGTTTTTTTCATCCTTGACCTGGTCCACAACATAAAGAGCATCTCCCCCATCATTGTAAATCGGTTCAAACAACGATATAGGCTCTTGTATTGATTCTAAGGCAAATATGATTTCTTCCTTGTCAACACCGATTTCCTTAGCTATTTCGGCGATTGTAGGTTCCTGCGAGTTGCTGGAAGTAAGCCTTTCTCTTACCTGTAAAGCTTTATATGCCGTATCTTTCATGGACCTTGACACTCTAATTGAATTGTTGTCTCTTAAATATCTTNNAGAAAACCTTACGTCAAGTGACAGATCAAAATTATCAATGGCCTTTATAAGACCGACACAACCGATTTGAAACAAATCATCAACAGGCTCATTTTTAGAATTAAATCTTTGAATCACGCTCAGTACAAGTCTTAAGTTACCTTTAATAAACTGTTCTCGCAGTTCATTGTCGCCTTCTTGGATTTTCTTAATCATACCTCTCATTTCAGATGGCTTAATTGTAGGTAATTGAGAAGTATTAACGCCACATATAACTACTTTGTTTATCATCGTCGTTTTTCCCCTTTAAAAATATTATCCCCCTTAAAAATTATCTCCCGGTATATGCTTTTTATACAGCCTTGTTGATTTCCTTTTTAAGTCTGTTAAGTATTTTCTTTTCAAGTCGAGATATATAAGATTGGGAAATTCCAAGCATATCAGCCACTTCTTTCTGGGTAAAGCTCTTTGAATTATTTAGTCCGAATCTTAATTTCATAATCGTATATTCTCTTTTGTTTAATTTCTTGATCGAATCATTCAGAAGCGTCAAATCGACTTCGCTTTCCATATTTTTAAACACTATATCCTCTTCGGTTCCCAGAATATCCGAAAGTAAAAGCTCGTTTCCGTCCCAGTCAATGTTTAATGGTTCATCCAGCGAAATTTCCGTCTTTGCTCTGCCCACGCGCCTTAAATGCATTAATATTTCATTTTCAATACACTTGGACGCATACGTTGCAAGTTTTATATTTTTTTCCGCCTTGAATGTATTTACCGCCTTGATAAGACCGATTGTTCCTATGGATATCAGATCCTCCACATTTATTCCAGTAGATTCAAATTTTTTTGCAAGATAAACCACAAGCCTTAAATTGTGCTCTATTAATATAGTCTTGGCTTCTTCCGAATCCTTTAACCTGCTGATAACTTCTCTTTCCTCTTCCTGGGACAACGGCGGCGGAAGTGTATCGCTTCCTCCGATATAAAATATATCTTGTGCAATCCCCAGCTTATCTATTATAAAGTTAAGTATTTTCCTAAAAAAATCTTTAACATGATTTAACAAGCTCATTGTTCCGTTCCTTCTCCCATTCAAGTATTTTATTAAATAACAAAGCGTCGTAGTCCTCCTTCCGGCTTATTTTTTTAGGATATATTCCTATTACCGCACCATCTGTGACTATGCTGCTGTCATTGCTTTTGATTTCAATTTCATCAGGGGTTACACACACCATCATTTCGTCCTTGCTACTGATTGTGTTGTATCTTATTATCTTCAGATTAAGATTATTATTTTCGTTAAGCAAGGTTTCATAATTTCCATCTTTATCTTTATAAAAATCTATAATATTGCCGTATAATACCTCACCTAACATATCCCTGATGCTTTCAATGTTAACAACCATTACGGGTTTTCCCGTCATGGGGTCTGTAAGCTCATTGCCTGTGTCGATAAATGCTCTCAGCGGCTTGCTTTTTCCTCCGATGCTTATTGTAACAGTCCTCATGTATCCGTTTCTCTCTATCCTCGCTCTTATCTCCTTAAAAAAGAAATGCAATGCTATGTACCCTGCAAATAAGGATATTACGATTGCATTAACAGTCACCCTGTCATAAGTCAAGTAATATAATGCGGATATGATTCCAACCATTATCAGTGATGTTATGTAAAAGCACAATATCACTCTTATGTTAGTCAATATGCCTTTCGAATCAAAAGCAACCATTATCATCAAAACCGAAACACTGAATTTAACTATAAAATATGTCATGAAATCTTTGCCTACATACGCCACCAACACAACGTACATGGCACCGATCAGCGAGGACGCAACAAGCCTTTTGTATACAATGATTCTTTTAATAAGCTTACCTGTAATAAACAACAGTATAAAATCAATCAGGAAATTTTCAGCGAAGACATATTCAACATAATAAACCATCTCCACCTCACATATGTAATAATAGCCGCAAATAACATTATGCTGTTGACGGCGGACTCCGCATAAACAGATATCACTTGTACCTTTTCAGATACAGTATTCATTATAAAGTATAAATTAAAAATATTTTGTCATAACCTGTCTTTGAAAATAAAAAAAATGCAGGTTAAATGAATATAACCATGCATTTTTATATAGTATAATTACAAAATTATGATTTAATTTTTTCTATCATTTCTTCCATGTTCTTGCTTTTTTCAAAGCCATCTATTAAAGCCACCGTCTTGGATGTATCTCCGATCAATATTCCTCCTGACAATTTGCCGTCTTTGAAATACAGTTTCTTGAAATTACTGCCGTCATAATCCTTGTAGACTTCATATTTTACATTCGGGTCAGATCCTACATCTCCTATTGAAAACACACTTGAGCCAAATGCATTTAATGTTGTGGAAGGCACAATTGTTTTATAAACATAGCTGCCGCCTGCTGCATTTATTCCTGCGGCTTTTCCCTGTTCAATAGCCTCGCTCCACAATGCATAGTTTATTCCTTCATATTCGGCACAGTCGCCGCACGCATAAACATCAGGCACCGCTGTTTCCATTTTATCGTTTACGACAATGGCTCTCTTAATTTCAATGCCGCTGCCTTCGGCTATTTTGCTGTTTGCTCTGACTCCTGTTGAAACTATCACTACTTCGGCATCCACAGTTTCGCCGTTATCAAGCAGTATTCCTTTTACTTTTTTATCCCCTGCAATTTCCTTTGTTCCAACACTCTTTTTAAATGTTACTCCTGCTTTTTTCACAATTTTTTCTAATATCTCGGATGCGTCAGCATCAAGCTGCCTCGGCAGTATCCTATCCGACATTTCAATTACCGTAACATCAAGCCCCAGATTTTTCAGCTCACTTGCAGCCTCTAACCCAAGAACTCCTCCTCCGATTACTGCTCCGGTTTTCTTATCTTTTGAATATTTCTTTATCTCTCTTCCGTCCTTTGCGTATCTTAAAGTAAATACGCCTTCTTTTTCCACACCGGCAAAAGGCGGAACAAAGACTTCGGCACCTGTTGCAATGATAAGTTTTGTGTAATCCAATGAGCCGCCATCTTCCAATATAACCTTTTTGTTATCCGTGTCTATTTTAGTCACAACTTTATCTAAAAGTAGCTTAATATTATTTTCTTTAAACCATTCATCATCTCTTATAGTCATTGATTCAATAGTTACGCTCTCATTGCTTAGCATCTTAGAAAGCTGTGGTCTGAAATATCCCTTCACATCTTCCTTGGAAATAATGGTTAATTCACTTTTCTTATCTCTTTTACGTATTTCGGCTGCAGCACCCATGCCGGCTCCGCTTGCACCTATGATAACTATTTTTTCGTCTTTATCAGAAGCTTCATCAATTTCTTCATCTTTCACTTTCACAAAATATTTCGCGTCTACACCACATACAGGACATTTCGCCGGAGGTTCTGTTCCCTCAACTATTTCACCGCATACCGTGCATTTCCATCGGTATGTCTTTGTTTTTTCAGTCTTTATTTCTGTTTCTTGCTCTTCTTCAACCTTTACAAACATCTCTGGTCCGACTCCGCACACCGGACAGCTTTTCGGCGGCTCTGNNAACTATTGCACCGCACACCGTGCATTTCCACTTATATGTTTTCACTTTTTCATTAATTGGCTTCATCATATCCTCCATAAATTTAGTCTGACAAAATATGTTATACCCTTTTTTCAGAATACTAAACGCTTATCATGATATTTTAATTTAACAAGTGCAGGAAGAAATGTGCAACACAAAAAGCGGAGCATTTCGCTCCACTTTCTGTATTCGTTCTTTACGGCCATACCTTATTGGCTTTCATTCCGATCCACAATTCATCTTTATCTTCCTCATAAATGTAATCGTGACTGTTTGTTGCTTCCATTACAGCTGCATAATACCAGTCATCACCTTTCATATCCGGCCAGAACATGGCTTCAGGATGTATGTTTTCTTCAGGAACCGCTCTACCCAGTACATTGTTTATCAATGTCATAGCTTCGGCTCTCGTAATATCCTGTTCAGGTTTAAATGTCAGATCAGGATAACCTTTAATCCATCCCTTAATCTCCGAAGAAGTTATATATTTCTCTGCCGAATGCTCGAATATATCTGTGAACTTAGTTGTATTATTTAGCTCAAGTTTGTCGAACTTAGCTGCAATAGTTGCAAATTCTGCTCTTGTAATAGGTTCAGACGGTCTGAATGTTCCATCCGGATATCCCTTGATTATGCCCGCATTATAAAGTGTTGATATTGCTCGGGTTGACCAGCCGTGGCCTTCCAAATCCGTAAACGGATTACTGTCACTCAGCAGATTATTCCTGCTCTCATCGGTCAACAGCCTGTAGAAAATCATCGCTACTTCTTCTCTGGTTATGTTATTCATAGGTTTCACTTCTCCGTCCGGATAACCTATGACATACGCAAAGTGGTCTGTCTTTTCCAAGTCTGCTAACGGCACTTCCGGTTCCTCGATGATGGTCGGTCTATCATTGTCATCATCGTCGTCATCATCATCTCTGCCGCCCGACCTGTTTTTATCATAGAACAGCTCTATAAATGCTGTTGTTGCTATCTTAATAGCTGTTCCAGTCAGTGCAGAACCNNAAGTCTTATAAGTAGTATATGTGTACCCAGAATCATAATGCAAATCTACATAATACTGAATGCCTTCCGCAGCCCCTTCACCGCTGTCCGCATAGCGCTTCGTATAATTATCAGTGTTATAGCCCGTTTCGTACATCCATTTAACATCATAGTAATCAGCTTTGTCTATAACTTCATGTTTTGAATAGTAGAAATCAATAACATTTCCGTTCATTGCAAGAGTTATAGTTTTCTCGGTCTTACCTACCTTATTGTAACCTTTTATGTCTATTGCCTTTTCGGTTACATTCGCTCCGAAAATACCTGTTTTAGTTACACTATCTGCTAATGATTTATCAGTTCCATATTCCAAATAGTTTACGGTATAAGCTATATTATCTTTAACTTTATAGAAGAAATAAATCTCATTTCCTTCCAACTGCAAAGATTCTATAGTCTGAACTGCAGGTTCCAGCTTAACATACCCATCTACATCAATAGCGCTTTCAGTTACACTACCACCGAATACCTGATCCCCTACCTTTTTAGGTTCTGCTACATTTTGCTCTGTTTCAATATCAAGATAGTAAACAGTGTAGCTTATGTCAGTGTTC
>DMJQ01000012.1 GCA_003457065.1 Clostridiales bacterium | reverse complement strand
AAAAAGAGAAGCTTGAAAAATATCAGTCGATGATGGATAAGGTGCTTGAAAGATTAGAGCAGATAAAAAATAAATAGTATGGGGCAGCCGGCAACGGCTGCCTTTAAATTTTTCAAAAATGGGAAGACATATTTTTCTGATGGCAAAATGAGAATGTTTGCCTAAGAAAGCCTTGAAAATTCAACGGTTATTATGCGATATCTGTTGTGTGCCGCAGGTGTTTATGATATCATTATCTTAGTATCATAATATTACATATGGAGACTTTAAATGATTAAACAGTATTTTCAAGATTTAAAGCTTGAATTCAAAGGCTACAACAGCAAAAAATTTACACAGGATGCTATGGCGGGCCTGACGGTTACGGCAGTAGCATTGCCGCTGGCACTGGCTTTCGGCGTCAGCTCGGGTGCGGATGCTGCGGCAGGTCTTATAACTGCAATTATAGCGGGTATTTTAATAGGCGGATTATCTGGTGCTTCATATCAAATATCGGGGCCAACCGGAGCCATGTCTGCAATATTAATGTCGCTGGCAATGAAAAACGGAATTGACGGTGTTTTGCTGGCAGGATTTTTATCCGGAGTAATTTTACTTATAGCAGCGGCTCTCCGTTTCGGAAAGCTGGTAACATTTATACCATCTCCCGTTGTTACGGGATTTACATCAGGAATCGCAATAATTATTGCTCTTGGCCAGATTGATAATTTTTTTGGGACAACATCACAGGGAGAAAATGCGCTGCAGAAACTGCTGTCTTACGGTACGCTGGGTTTCTCGCCGAACTTATATGCTGTAATGTTCGGAGTCCTGGTGATCTTAATAATGGTCGTATGGCCGAAGAAATGGAATGCCAGATTTCCTTCGTCACTGGCTGGCATCATAATCGCACTGGCGGTGAACTGGATTCTGAAACTGCCGGTCAGCGTTGTCGGAGACATTCCGAGGACATTGCTCTCAGAAAACAGGCTTGCTTTCAGTACTATTACATTATCAAACATTACTAATTTGTTGAGTCCGGCAGTGAGCATTGCCATGCTGGGCATGATTGAGAGTCTTTTGTGCGGCGCGTCGGCGGGAAAAATGAAAAACGAAAAACTTAATGCTGACAGAGAATTAATGGCGCAGGGAATAGGAAATATGATAATTCCTTTTTTCGGAGGTGTTCCTGCTACAGCGGCAATAGCACGTACAAGTGTTGCTATTAAGTCAGGGGGACAGACGCGCATGGTGAGTGTAATACATTCTGTGGGGCTGCTTGCTTCGATGTTTCTGTTCGGCTCCGTGATGTCTGAAATTCCGCTGGCAGCTCTTGCGGGAGTGCTGATGGTTACGGCGTGGAGAATGAATGAGTGGCGTGAA
This sequence comes from Clostridiales bacterium, assembly GCA_003457065.1. GTDB lineage: Bacteria > Bacillota > Clostridia > Tissierellales > Sedimentibacteraceae > Sedimentibacter. The sequence goes on along the minus strand of DMJQ01000012.1, from coordinate 9,488 downwards.
ATCAAGTATATATTTAATAAGAAGTTTGGAACAGCAATAATAGAATTTGTGGTAACAATGGCGGCAACAGTAATGTTTGACCTGACCATAGCCATATTGATAGGTGTATTTTTGGGAATCATGATTTATGTGGCTAAAAATTCTGAACTTAAAGTTGATGTAAGTCCTGTGGACACAAAGAGAATAAAGGGACACGGAGTTTCCGACAATCATTCTAATACAAAAATAGCTTATCTGACAGGTCCGCTTTTCTTTGTGACAAGAGAGAAGCTGAAGTTGTTGACTGAATATGCTGACGATACGGAAAATATTATAATATCAATGAGAGCAGTCACCACTATAGATGAATCTGCGGTGAGCGAATTCAGGGAAGTGGTATCTGAAATTTCCGAAGGCGGAACCAACATTTTATTCTGCGGCATTCAGCCAAGCGTAAAAGAAATGTTCGACCGTTCAGGCATGACTGATCTGATAGGAAGCCGGCTCATATTCTGGGATGCAATTGAGGCACTGAAACATTTGGACATTATACAGACAGAAGAAGTAACGGCATAAATAAATACATAAAAAAGCGGAATATCCAATCTGATACTTCCGCTTTTTATTGTGTGTGATTACTATCCATAACAGCCTCTTTATTCAATTAATCTTCTTCCTGTCTTAATCCTCTCTCGTGCAGTTCACATTCTTTCTGGCTGCATTTGCTGTCAACATTGTATATGCATGTAATTGTTCCGCATTTTCTGAAAGTCATTTTTGCAACAACATCTCTTATATCTTTCACTGCCATATTCATAATCATACCTCCGTGGTTTGTTTGATGACTTATTATATCATCTAAAATGCAATTTGTAAACAATAAAATGCAGAAAGTACAATTTATTTTGATTGAAAACGATTTACCTTGCAATAACAAACATGCATGTTTCAGAAAGCAATGGATTTGTTGCTGCAAAAAATGTCTTATTATATTAAAAAATGCAAGTTGCTTGTCTTATATTTCAAAAAATGACAGATGTCGGATGTGTGTGGGCATAAAAAACTGTTTCATCTGTGCGGCCGTCATTCTCGGGATAATGACATCTGCCTTCTGAAACAGTTTTTTGAAATATTTAAAATTTAATTATATGATGGCGAGGACAATGAAGTTTAATAAGAACAACATTGCCGAAACAATCAATATGGGATGAACTTCCTTTAACTGACCCTTGCACATTTTTACTATGCAGTAGAAAATGAAGCCTGCGGCAATTCCGTAAGAAATGCTGTAGCCGAATCCCATGAACACCGATGCAAAGAATGCAGGTATTGCTTCGTCCAGGTCTTCCCAGTTAATTTTTGTGAAAGATGACATCATCATGATGCCCACAATTATCAATACCGGTGATGTTGCTGCCGAAGGAACGATTCCGGCAATGGGCGCTATCAGTATGCATGTTAAAAATAACAGTGCGGTCACAACACTTGTTAAGCCGGTGCGTCCGCCTGCTCCTATGCCGGCTGCACTTTCCACAAAGGTTGTCGTATTTGAAGTGCCGAAGACTGCTCCGATTGATGTGGCTATGGCGTCAGCAAACAGAGCCCTATCCATTTTAGATTTGAAGCCGGTGCTTGTTTCGAGAGATTTCTGGTCTTCTGAGCTGAATATTCCGCTCCTTCTTCCTGTTCCTATGAATGTACCTATGGTGTCAAACGTATCAGACAAACTGAATGCGAATATTGTCATAATAACGAGCGGGATGCGTGATGTGTCTGAAAATAACGACTGCATTCCGTTGGGGCCGAAAGCGGCTCCGAATGTTTCTCCGAGCTGTGAAAATGCTGCTCCTATCCCTCCCGTGCTGAGCGATATCTGAGAAAGATCCACGATTTTAAAAGGTATGCCGATTATTGTGGTAGTCAGAATGCTTATTAGAACAGCTCCCTTAACTTTCAATGCCAGAAGCACTACCAGCAGCACGAGGCCAACAAGCGCCAGCTGAGTTGACGGGTTGGTAAAATCCACAAGTGCCGGTACGATGCCTCCGTTTGTCACAACAGAAAATATGTTGCTGTATGTTCCGTCGGCAACAAACGGCTGGTTGTTTATTGAGAGAATATTTGCGGATTCTGAAGTAAACTGAACAATATTTGCTCCCTTGATTCCTATGTAAGCTATGAATATTCCGATGCCTCCGCTGATGGCGTTTTGCAGACTTTCGGGAATTGCTTTAATTATGCTTTTTCTGATTTTAGTAACTGTTATAAAAATGTTTAATAGTCCGCAGATAAACACAAGTGCCAGTGCCTGTTCCCATGTGAATCCCAGAGCAAAGACAACCGTGTACGTGAAAAATGCGTTGAGTCCCATGCCGGGTGCCTGTGCGTAAGGAACATTTGCGAACAGTCCCATAATAAGGGTTCCTATTGCCGCTGCTATGATTGTTGCCAGAAATACTGCCTGCGAGGGCATTCCTGTTGCTGATAAAACTGCCGGGTTAACAAATATAATATAAGACATTGCAAAAAAAGTAGTAAAACCGGCCATAATTTCTGTTGGCACATCTGTGCCGTTTTCTTTAAGCTTAAAAAATTTATCCATGTTTCCTCCTGTTTATATTTTTTCATAATTGCATATTAACCGTTTAGCTTACTATTACCAAATTTAATATAAATATGTCAAATATAAGGCATTAAAAGAGCGAATAGATATCTATCCGCATCATAAATGTTGGCTGTAAACCTAATCAATAGTCAAACAATTTACGGTTGTCTGGTAGATACATTGGAACCATATTATCCATATTATATTGATGCATTAATATTTAATTTTGACCTAAGTATTATAACTTAAATTAAACGAACAGGCAATAATTTTTTAAATAATACTGCGGTTCGGTCAAAAGGTTCATAAATGAATGAAATAAACAGGAGGAACAGCCCGGTTGACTTTATTCATATCTTAAAGCATCAACCGGTTTTAGTTTAGATGCCTTGTTGGCAGGGTAGAGGCCAAAGAAAACACCAACTGCCAGAGAAAATACAAATGCTCCTATTATTACAGGTATATTGATGACATAATTGATACTCATCATATTGCTTATTATATAGGAAGCAATCATGCCCGAAACTGCTCCGAGGATTCCTCCAACACCGCTTATTACCGAGGATTCAATTAAAAACTGTATCATTATGTTGGATCTTCCTGCGCCTATGGCTTTTCTGACTCCTATTTCTCTTGTTCTCTCGGTAACCGTAACGAGCATTATATTCATAATGCCTATACCTCCCACCAGCAGTGATATTCCGGCTATGCCGCCAAGCATCGCTGTTAGCATTGCGGTGGTTTCGCTTAAGACTTCAAGCATTTCGTCCTGACTGAATACATTGTAGTAATCTTCGCTGCCGAAATAATCAAATAAATAATTTTCGATATTTTCTTTTGCTTTTGCTGATTCCTCCGCGGAATTTGCCTGTACGGTTATGCTGCTTATCTGACTTGTGTTGTTCTGTCTCATGATGGACGTAACCGGAACTATCACAATGTCATTGCTGTCTCCGGCTATTGAGCTGCCCTTGCTCTCAAGAATTCCAACTACGGTATACTTCTCGCCGTTAATTGAAATCTCTTTGCCGAGGGGATTATCTTTTCCGAATAACTCCTCTGCTGTTGTAAGGCCGATAACCGCTATTTTGTTTCTATAATCCACATCAACAGGGGTAATTGCCCTTCCGGAGCCTATTTCATAATTGTTTATGCCTAAATAATTTTCATTTCCGCCGATGACGCTGATATCTGTGGTTTTTAGATCATATTTTACGATGGAGTTAGAAGTATAAACGGGAGTTACGCTTTTTACTCCATCAAGCTTTTCAAAATCATACACGTCGTTGAATTTGATGGAAGCTCTTCTGCCGAATATATTTATGCTGATGATGTTGGAGCCCATGCTTGAAATACTGTCGGCAACACCCGATGTTGCGCCCTGACCTATGGAGATAAGGACTACAACAGAAAACACACCGATTATTATTCCCAGCATTGTTAGGAATGTTCTCATCTTATTGGACAAAATAGACTGAAAAGCCATTTTTGTTACACTCTTAATATTCATGGTTCGCTCCTTTCTCGGATTAAAACAGATTTGTCATATTGTTTAGAAGCAGTCCGTCTTTTATTGTTATGGTACTTTCAGCTTCCTTTGCGATTTCGCTGTCATGTGTTATGAGAACAATGGTCTTGCCTTCGCTGCTCAGTTGTCTTATAAGATTCATCACATCGCTTCCGGATTTGGAGTCAAGGTTTCCGGTAGGTTCGTCAGCCAAAAGGACTGGAGGATCTCCTGCCAGAGCCCTGGCTATGGCTACACGCTGCTGCTGTCCTCCGGACAATTCGGTTGGCTTGTGGTTTATTCTGTCGCTTAATCCGACTTTCTTCAGGGCTTCCATGCTTAGCTGTTTTCTTTCTCTGCTGTTCATTCCGCGATAAATCAGTGGCAGCTCCACATTTTCAAAAGCGGAAAGCTTGGGCAAAAGGTTAAATTTCTGAAATATGAATCCTATTTTTTTGTTTCTTATTTTAGACAGTTGTTTTTCATTATATGTACTTATTTCTCGACCGGCCAGATAATATTCACCGGTTGTTGGTGCGTCGAGGCATCCTATCATATTCATAAGTGTTGATTTTCCGGAGCCGGAAGGACCTATAATGGATAAAAACTCACCTTCGTCAACGTGCAGTGTTATGCCTTTTAAAACCTGAACCTGCACTGAGCCCATATCGTATGTCTTCGTTATATTTCTTAGATCTATCATCGCCAGCCGCCCTCCATTCTCACTGTAGGTGCTCCTTCCATGCCGGGCGTTCTCATAACATTCATGCCGCCTGAAGGCATTTTTGATGATTCTGATTTAACTGCGCTGTAAATTACCACGTCTCCTTCGTTAAGACCGGATGTGATTTCGACGTTGTCTTTTGTCGCAAGGCCCAGTTCTACTTTCACGTCTTTTTTATTGCCGGATGAATCTTTTACGGTAACGATGTAGCTGCCGTTCAGCTTATGAACTGCATCTATGGGCACTGTCAGTACATTTTCTCTGCTGTCGGCAAGTATTTCAACATCAACATTCATGCCTGACATAAGTGATTTCCTGTCATCAAGCTTCACCGTGACTTCATATGTAGTAACTCCGTTTGAGCTTGTTCCCTCCATGGATATTTTAAAGACGCTTCCCGAAAATTCCTCGTCGGGATATGTATCGCTGGTTACAGCAGCCTTATGGCCCAATTTTATTTTATTGATATCAAGTTCATCAACGGCAATAACAACTTCCATGTTGTTTAAGTCTGCCACTGTCATTAGAGCTGTGGCTCTGTCGACAACTTCTTCTTCTGATACATTTATTTGCAGAACGGTTCCGTCCATAGGAGAGTAAACAGTATCTCCCTCTGCCAGTTCATCTATCTGAGACTGATATTTTGCGATGGAGTTTTGCGCTTCTTCTATTTCAAAACTCAGATCGTCTCCTTCGATTGTCGCCAGCAGGTCTCCCGTATTTACATATTTTCCGTTTTCAGCATTTAGGTTTTTTATTTTTCCGCTTATCTTTGAATTTACCTTTTCTTCCTTTACTTCGACTATTTTGCCGTTGCTCATGCCCTGAAATGTTCCATGTGAGTTATCGACTGTGACCTGGGCAATGTCACCTGTGCTGTATCCGCCGGGGTTGCTCATTTTCAGCGTTATCAGATATCCCGATATTCCTCCTCCCATCTGTACGGGAGTGCTGTCTTTTTCTGCAACGGAGCCGGTTTCTGTTGCAAAATATCCGGTCATGAAGATGGAGACTTTGTCTCCCACAGATATTTTATCAAAGTCATCCTTGAGGAAATATACTTCGATATATGAGTTATCCGTATCCTTGATTGAGGCTAAGGCATTGCCTGCGTTTATATTGTCTCCGGCTTTAACTTCCAGTCCGAAAATAACACCGGAAATGGGAGCATATATATTGAGATTTCCCTGATTTTCATACAGTTCATTCAATGTTCTCTGGGCTTTTTCAATATTTAACTTTATGCTGCTGATATCTGCCTGCTTGCTGTCGGATGTATCAGAACTCATGGACATAAGCAGCTGATTCTTTTTTACCGCATCTCCTTCGATAACGTTGATTCCGTTAACAGTGCCGTCTATTTCGGATTTAATTGTTCTTTTATCTGTTGGGTTGATGCTCCCGCTTTCAGTTACAGAGCTTGATATGTTANNTATTCAATTTCTCTGCCCGGGGTTTCGTTTGCAGAGGCAACGCCTGAAACATTTTTTAGGGCTGCATTTATGCCTACGGCTGCTACGGCAATTATTAATGCAATAATTACAATCCATTTAAATTTTTTGCTTTTCATACTACATTCCTTTCACGTTATTGTTTTATTTATGATATCTTCTGATTGTGTTGGAATTGTGTTGGAAAAAATTAAATAAATTGTTTTCTTGATGGCATGCACGTGTATTAATAAATTGCATAAAAAAACAGGATACAACTATAGGAATATTATAGTTGTATCCTTTGATTTTATTTCCGGTTAAGCTAAATTAAATATTTGTTTAGTTTGTGAACATTTGTGTCCAGTAAGATCTTCCGTTTGAGTTTGTAACATATCCGACGGCGATTTTTGAGAATTTTGCCGAAAGGATGTTTGCTCTGTGTCCTTCTGAGTTCATCCATGCTGTTACTACATCTTCAGGTGTTTTTTGACCTGCTGCGATGTTTTCGCCCCATGCTGACCATCTTATACCGAATTGGTTAAGCATGTTTCCGGCACTTCCGTATGTTGGTGACTGGTGTGCAAAATAATTTTTGTCCGCCATGTCTTTTGATTTAAGTCTTGCGACATTTGATATTTCTGCATCTAATGTAAGTACAGGTAAACCGGCTTTTTGTCTTTCTACGTTTACAAGTTCTACTACTTTTTGTTCATATGACGAGACTGATGTGTTTGTGTTAGTATTGTTGTTTTCTGCTGGTGCAGTTGGTTCTTCAACAGTGTTATCTTTTTCAACTTCTGTGTCTGCAGGCTGATCGCATGTTTTTTTATTCAACAATGCTTTCCAGTCAACTGAATTTAAGTCTACAGTTTTTCCGTTTATGGTAACTTTGCAGTTTCCGTTAGTGCAAGTTGAGTTACCGTTGGTAGTTTTGCAAGTTGAATTTCCGTCGGAAACTTTGCAATCTGAGTTGCCGTTTGTACAATTTGAATTGCCGTTTGTGCAATTTGAGTTTCCGTCGCAAAGTCTGCTTGTGTAATTTTTCAATAAGTTATTGAAATCATATTTTGCTGCTACCTTTGTACAATTTGTTTCTGCAGCAAATGCTGTTGTTGATGACAATGCCAATACTGCTGACAATGTTAATGCTATTGTTTTTTTCTTCATAAATCACTCCTATTTAGTCTTTAGATTTTTTAGGAAGCAAGATACCCCTTGCTTCTGTGGAAATTTTAGAACTTGTTAATGAGTTTTTCGTCATGGGAAGATTATAGCACCGTAAAAGGAGCAATAAAACGCACAATAACTTCTTGCAATGGCAAATGTGTCAATAATATTACACAATCTTCAAGAACAAAAAAATAATTACAATAATATTACAGTTATCTTGTAATTATACATAAACACTTAAGAATAAGTTAATTAAATTAGAAGTAACTTTAAGTGCTGGCTAATATTTACACGGTAATTGTTTAAGCAATAATTGTAATTAACTTCTTGACAATGGTCAGGATTTATATTATCATTCCATTTATAGTATATATAATATCATAGCGATGAAGGAAACTAAGTAACATTTTGGTTACAAAAAAGAGAGAGGGTCGGTTGGTGAAAGATCCCCAGAACAAATTGTGAAATACACTTCCGGAGTTACTGAGGGAAACTTCAGCGGTTTATCTGGCCGTTAAATCAGAAAGAGGCAATGATTGCGAATTAAGGTGGTACCACGGGTTATCTCGTCCTTTTGGGAGAGATAGCCCTTTTTATATGTCTTCACCGCTTTTCGGACCGACCGGGAAGGAAAAGCTGCCGGAGGGCAAACCGCAGGGGGTGCACAATCTGCGGCATTTCATTGAAATTTAAATATATATTGCAGAACTGACAAAGAATAATTACAAATTAAATTAATGGAGGGATTTTATGAAACAAGGAAATGTATTTGATGTACTGAAAGAGAGAGGTTACATTGAGCAATGCACTCATGAAGAAGAAATACGCGAGCTTTTGGGTAAAGAAAATGTGACATTTTATATAGGATTTGACCCTACGGCCGACAGTCTTCACATAGGTCATTACATTCAGATAATGGTCATGTCTATAATGCAGCAGTATGGGCACAGGCCTATTGCTCTGTTGGGCGGAGGCACTACAATGATAGGAGACCCAAGCGACAGAACAGGCATGCGTTCAATTATGACACAGGAAACTATTGCACGCAATGCAAATAACTTTAAGAAAGTATTTGAAAAATTCCTGGATTTTTCTGATGATAAAGCAATTATGACAAATAATGCAGAATGGCTGCTGCCGTTAAATTATCTGGAATTCATGAGAGATGTAGGGATTAATTTTTCGGTAAACAAAATGCTTGCGGCTGAATGCTACAAAAACAGAATGGAACAGGGACTTACATTCTTTGAATTCGGATATATGCTCATGCAGTCATACGATTTTTATGTGCTAAACCAGAAATACAGCTGTAAAATGCAGTGCGGCGGAAATGACCAATGGTCCAACATAATAGGCGGAATAGAATTAACAAGGAAGAAAACAGGCGAACAGGTTTACGGAATGACATTCTCCCTGCTGACAAACAGCGAAGGCAAGAAGATGGGCAAGACCGAAAAAGGAGCGCTCTGGCTTGACAGAGAAAAAACATCACCATACGAGTTCTATCAGTACTGGAGAAATATTGACGATGCTGATGTGGAAAAATGCCTGGCACTTTTAACATTCCTTCCTATGGAAGAAGTAAGAAGACTGGGAGCGTTAGAAGGCGCAGAAATAAACAAGTCGAAAGAAGTTCTGGCATATGAAGTTACAAAACTTATTCATTCCGAAGAAGATGCCATAAAGGCACAGGAAGCTGCAAGAGCATTGTTCGGAGGCGGAGCCGATTCCGAGAACATGCCGACAACCGAAATGACTGCTGCAGAGCTTGGCGAAGGAATGACAGTCATCGACCTTATGATGAAAGCCGGATTAATCAAATCAAAGAGTGAAGGCAGAAGATTAATCGAGCAGTCCGGAGTAACCGTTAATGACAATGTTGTGGACGATGTCAATGCCACAATTGCCGAAAAAGATTTTGAAGAAGGCAAACTGATTGTAAAAAAAGGCAAGAAAGTTTACCACAGAGTTAATTTAGTATAGTAATATCAATTAAGGAGATTTTTCATTGATGCTGCCGTTTTAGAGCACAGCTTGAAGAATCTCCTTTTTTTATTTAATAGGAAAGTT
>DMJQ01000137.1 GCA_003457065.1 Clostridiales bacterium | reverse complement strand
CTTTATTCCATATCCTTTTATTAAAGGTAAAAACTTATTATATAATTTAATTACATGTTCTTCGCTTCCACTTTGTGCTTTTTTAAAAACTATATATAAATTATTAGTCATTATTTTCACCATTTAATAATGAAAATATAAATTCCCATTATTAAATCTCCTTCTAATTAAACTGGAACTGATATCATAAGTTATCTATATTTAAAAGACTTTGAGGTTTCATGCTCTGAATCAATTAGATACTATAGACAAACATCAATATATAATATGCAGTTAGGAAAAAGGTGACAAGCATTGTGGGTTTAGAAAGTACCTATCAATATAATTTAGGCTATAAAAAACCTTTACTAAGAAAGGTTTTTTCGTGATTCCAAGGCTGTGGAATAAATTACATAAGGAAAAGAACAAAATAAAAAACAGGCTGGATATGGATTATGTGGTAGGAGTAAATGACTATTCGGGAGATTCCTTCTTCGAGGATGAGCATCCGGCATTTGATTACTATGCTGCTGTAGAAGTGAGTAAACCGGAAAACATAACTTCAAATATGAGCATACTGACCATTCCGGCAGGAAAATATATTGTATTTATCTATAAAGGGAAAGCAAAGGATTCAATGCAGCCTGTCATGGACGATATTTATAAGGAATGGTTTCCTAAGTCCAATTGCCAGCTCAATGATAAGGCAAGAGTTGATGTAGTCAGGTACGGAGAAAGTGTTGACAAAAAAGGCGAAAGCAGAATAGAAGTGTGGATTCCTGTAATTTCATAAATAAATGCTAAAATCAGCTTCATAGCAATTGATTTGTCATCGATAATTTTATATAATCAACCAAGGAGGTAGGAAAAGTATGCAAAAAATAATATACAATTACCTTTGGAGGGTAGCACCTCTATAACTTGGAGGAAACATGTTAAAGAAAAATATTTTAATAGATAATATTCCTGCTGTTTTGTGGGGAAAGGACAGTGCAAAAATATTTGTTGCCGTGCATGGCAGCATGTCTTCAAAATCAGATGTTCCGATTGACATTCTTGCCGAAGAAGCTGTTCCGCTGGGCTATCAGGTTATCAGCTTTGATTTGCCTGAGCACGGTAATCGGAAAAATGAGCAAACACCTTGCAAAGTCCAAAATTGTGTTTCAGATCTTACGAAGATATTGGAGTTTGCAAAAACAAAATCAGATTCTATTAGTTTATGGGCAAACAGCATGGGAGCATATTTTAGTTTGTTGGCATATAAAGACCAGGCATTAAAGCAAAGTCTGTTTCTTTCGCCTGTTTTAGATATGAGTCGCATTATTCAAAATATGATGAAATGGTTTGACATTACCGAAGAAAAACTCTTAGAGGAAAAAGAAATACATACACCCATAGGGCAAGTTTTGTATTGGGATTACTACCAATATGTAATGGAAAACCCGGTGACAATATGGGATGTCCCGACTTCAATTTTGTATGGCGGAAAAGATGAGCTTTGCGAATATGATATTGTATCGGCGTTTGCCGGAAAATTTAACTGTAAATTTGATATTTCCAATACTTCCGAGCATTATTTTCATACGGATGAAGATTTGACAATTTACAGGAAGTGGCTCAAAAACAATATCATTAAATAACAAAAAAACTAAGAGGCTAAGTTTCGGGTCAACGTAAACGACCGATAAACTCAGCCTCTTTTTTATTTGCAAAAACAAAGGAATATATGCAGTGTCATAATTTTTATTACCAAAGACCGGATTAAAATGTATACCTATACAAGTTTGAATATTATCCTGCAGTAGGTCTATTGTAAATGTTAATTCATATTTTATTAATATAACTTGCGTGCGTAAAGTTTATATATTAAAATGTAATAAGTGGTAAAAAAATATGAACGGAAGTCGAATATATAGAAGTAAGGTCATTTTAAATCAAAAGACATTAGAAAAGAAAATCAGCTTAATTGAGATAAACTTAGTCCTGGCATAATTGTCGGTTCTGCCGGGCTAATGAAATAAATATAACATTAATTTTTCTGCAAAAAGGAGATTGCCTGATGTTTATACTTTTAGCTGCTCAGTTTGAAGATGATGACAGAGCTTTCATGCTTGATTTATATAAAAATTACTATAATCTTGTACGGAAAACGATTTACGGGATAACGCATAATATGGAGGACATTGAAGACCTTATTGACGATGTTTTTGTCAAGCTGATTGAAAAAATTACAATTGTCAGAACTCTTGACTGCTATAAAATATCTTCCTACATCGTTTATACGGCAAGAAGCATTTCAATAAATTACATAAAACACAAACAGGTTGAAAGAAAATATATGTATTTCGATGAAAGTATAGAAACGAGAGAAGACATTTTAAGTTACGGAGATCAAGTCGAAAAGAGAATTTTGCGACAAGAAGAAGTTGAATTGTTAAGTGCTGCTATTACCAAGTTTCCACAAGCTCAAAAGGATCTGTTATATTTTAAATACATACTTGAAATGAGTGATAAAGAGATAGCTGAAATATTTGGAATATCGCCGGACAGCGTTCGACAGTACCTGACACGGGCCAGGCGAAACGCAAAAAAACTTGTGGGAGAGGAGATAGAGTATGTCGATTAGTAATTCAGAAAGAATCAGAAATCTCAATGAGAAATATGAAGATGATTTATTCGGACTGATAATGAATGAAGCGGCTGAAAAAGAAGGCAGACTTTTATTTGAAGAAGCAAATCAGCTTAAAAATGAATCAGAACCGCTGCCGTCTAAGGAAGATGCAAAAAGGTTCAGCAATTTATTGGACTCACATATGGATAAAGTTAATAAGGTCGAAAGTTGCCGCCGTGGATCAAGATTATTAAAAAAGATTGCTGTTATAATGATCGTTATAGTACTTGCTTTTTCTGCCATGATGGTAACTGTAAAAGCATTTCGTTTGCAGGTTTTAAATTTTTTTGTAGATCCTAAATATACTTCAGTTCAACTTAATGAAGATGAAAATTTAATGGTCAGCTGGACAAATGACTATGTGCCTACATATGTACCTAAAGATTATGAGGTTGCAGGCACCTCTCATTCAGATGCGATCAATAAAATTGTTTTTAAAAAACCGGATAATTCTTCGATTATCTATACAGAATACAAGTCAACTTCCAGCATTGCTGTCGATACGGAAGGTGCATCATTAATTGAAACCGTAAAAATAAACGGCAGAGACGGAACTCTAACAATCAAGGACTCAATGACTGCCGTCGTATGGAGTATAAACGATCATATTTTTTTAATACAAGGCACCATCAGCAAAGATGAAGCGGTTAAAATTGCCGAAGGCGTAAAATTTGTAAAATAAATATATGTTGCACATTGCCTCCCAAGTTGTCTATACATTATGAAAGACAATAATGGAGGTGTTTTTATGAAAAAGATTATAATTATTTTAGCCGTATTTATGGTATTGCTTTTGCCTGTAACCGCTTTTGCTGAGGACACAAATAATTTTGAAACAGGAAACGTAATAACACCCATGTTCAAATATATTTGGTCTTTAAGCGCAAGTTTAGACATCAACAAGTGGGGAAAGGCAGAATGTGTAGGTTCCGTAGATGCTTCAAGCGATAAGTACACCGCTGAACTGACCGTATCTTTGCAGCAATATACCGGAAGCAGCTGGAAAAGTATCAAGTCATGGAGCGGTTCGGGTTCGGGACAGTCGGGAGTGATTGTAGGGGGGTATTATTATGTGGGCTCNNTCTGGTACGTACAGAGTTTGCTCAACGGCAAAAATCTATAATTCTTCAGGCGACCTTTTAGAAAATGAATCATATTGTTCAGCCGAAAAAACATATTAGTATTTTCATGCGATAGTGATATTTCGCAGATAAAGATTGGGGTGCTGCAATTTAAACATTTTTAAGAATCGTGGCAGCGTTGAAACCGGCTGCATTTTAGAAACGACCCTGCTGCCATAGCACCGGATGAACCGGATAATATGAAAGGGGGTAATTCCGTTGGTATAAATTATTGCTTTATATATGAATGAAACAACTAAAAAAATTTGAAGGAGGGTATGTATATGACTAAGAAAATTTTAGCGTTGATCATAAGCGTATTATTTCTGACAAGTTTGGCTGTTCCAACATATGCCGCTGATATGAGAGGTGAGGTAGCAATTTGTACCGGAGAGGTAGAAGAATTAAAATCTATGCCCGTTCTTCCTAACAGTGAACCAAGATATGAAGACGGACAAATTTACAGCAAGGTAGCTTCTGTTACAGTAAATGTTACGGAACCTGTAGACCAGCATTTCAGAAGCAAATACAGCAGCTATGCCTATGAAGCCAATCGTATTGTAGAACGTGTTGACGATTATCTGAGCAGTGAATTCGGCATTGATTTCCGTTCGGTTGCACAGCCTTTATGGACTTCCGGTTCAACTGACCCGGAGACTCTTCTTGATGATGCAATGAATACTTTCGGTTTGAAATACGAAGGAAGTAAAAAAGCGGATATTATGATGGCATTTTCAGGAGCAGACACAACCACAGGTTCGGGAACTACATTTGGTATTGCTACGGTTAGCCAGCCATACGGCTGCATCTTTGACCATAGCTATAATCAGAACTGCAAATCCTGCCAGCATGAATTCGGACATACTTACGGGCTGAGACATCATACCGCAAGCGGGAATTGTGTAATGAAACAAGGCTGGGATACAAATTGGGATAACTTTGAACATCTTTGTTCAACACATTGGAATGAATGGAACGGTGCAAAGAGCAAGTACTGATTTTCTAAACCCGGATTCTGTATAAATAAATTGATTGTAGGGCTATGTGTATACGTAGCCCTTAACAATTTGGAAAGGGGTGTACAGATGATATATTATTTTAATAATTTTAAAAAAATATTTATGGTTTTAACATGTATATTATTACCATTAATTATTTCAGGCTGCGGTAAAAACGCAAATGTTTCATCATCGTATGCAGAGAACAGCAAAGATAGTATTTTATTAATTGTTAACGGAGAGAAAGTATATAAGAAAGATTTTCTTAACATAAAAGAAAATTATGTCGATACAGACTACACAGATACGGAACTTCTCGAAGGCATGGTTCTTGAACTGTTAGTGCTTCAAGAAGCAAATTATTATTCTGTTTCTGTAACTGATAAAGAGATAGATAAAAAAATAGATGGTTTGAAAAATTTAAATGAGATTTATTACAATAAGGCAATGGAAAAATATAAAACAGAAGAAAAATTAAAGGACGCGTTTCGTTACAAAATATTGTATGATAAAATAAAGCAAAAAGTAAACAGTGCGTTTCTTAAGAATTTGGAACTGTCTTCGGAAGTCCTTATGCAAAGAACTAATGATTATGTTTCTTCTCAAGACGTAGCAGCAGGAGATAAAGATAAATTCACGCAGGATGTGCTTCATACTTATGAGGACATTACATCAGAAGCATTATCAGAAGCATATTTTTCAGCCTGGCAGTACAGCCTTGCGCATGACAGTGACATTCAGTACATAGATTACAATGAAAGCACTTTGTTCAGCAATTTGGATTTATTTTTGGATATTGACGATAGGGAAATAGTTGATCAGCACCTGAATAAAAGAAATAATCTTGAACCCATAGACATAAAAGCTGCTCAGCAGTTATTCGGGAATTTTATTTATATACCAAATTCGTTTTCTGATACTAATTCCGGCACGGAAATTTATGGAATTGATAATTATGTTGAAAACCTAAAATGTCTTTTATTGAAATTTGAAAATAACGGAACCTCTGTAATAATTTCGGCTATAGTGTCTCCAAGAAAAGGGTACAGCGGCAGGTCCGATGAAATTACCAAGAGAACAATCGATGATAAGAATGTAATGGAATTTTATTTAAGGGATGTAGGTGTTCAGTATACCATTGTGTCAGAATATGATTATAATACAATGAACGATATTTTAATGTCGCTTGTTTCTTTTAAGATTGAAGAATGACAGTTATTAATATTTTTATTATTCAGAATATAAAGCATAAAAATTTTTATTTTCATGCAATGCATCGATGATTTTTGTTGTGTATATATATGAAAGACCGTTTTATTCAACAAAGAAGGGAGCAAACTCATGGANNATCGGAAAATGCCATCGCTGAGACATCGAAGAAGTATTCAAAGTATTGTCACTATATTTCATACAACATATTGAATAATAATGAAGATGCTAAAGAATGTGTCAATGACACATACATGAGCGCATGGAACACAATTCCGCCTAAACGTCCGGAATGCCTGTCAACATTTTTGGGGAAAATTACGCGGAATCTCTCTTTGAACAGGTATAAACAGTATGCGGCCCAAAAACGCGGCTCAGGTCAAACTGCGCTTGTGCTGTCGGAGCTGGAGGATTGTACTCCCGGTTCATCAGAAGTTGAACAAATAGTTGATGAAATGGTTTTGAAAGAAATACTTAATAATTTTCTTAAAGCACTGCCAAAGACAAACCGGATAGTATTTGTACAGAGGTATTGGTTTTTGAGAACGATAAAAGAAATATCAAAGCAGTTTGATATGAGTGAAAGCAAAGTAACTTCAATGTTGTTTCGCATTAGGAATGAGTTGAAAAAATATCTTGAGAAAGAAGGTGTCGTTTTATGAAAAGTGAAAAGCTGCTTTATGCCATCGGTATGATTGACGAGAGTATGATTGAAGAAGCTATCCCTAAACTGGCAGTTAAAAGGTTGGTGAAAAAAGTTAACCGGCTTAAAAAACTTGTGACTGTTGCTGCATGTGCCGCTATTAGCCTTTTTGCAGTATTTGTTCTGCCGCAAATCATTAAAACGCCGTTCCGCAATGCTCCCGGCGGAAATAACTCCATTCTTTCCGGGCAGCAGAAAGACGAGAGAAATGAGACAGATCAAATGAATATTGTGATTAATGAGCTGAAAGATTTTCCGAGTATGGAAATGGATATCGGATTGTTTTGGGATGATTATATTCCCTTGAACATTGATGAATTGAATGAATATTACGGCATTGATATTCGTCCGGGATATTTGCCGGAAACATTCGAAAAAGAACCTGTTGTTGATGTAACTTACGGTAATCTGGGGATTTTCAAGAGAAAAGACGGTACTGTCTATTATGATAATAACGAATTGAAGTATCAAAATAAAGATAAAACTCAAAGTGTCGTTATTTCTGCCGCAAAAGGCCACCTGCCAAAATATGATGTGACGAATCTTTATGAAGGCAATCTTCAGACATCAGACATTTACGGCAACACCGTTTCGATTTCTCATTATGAAAACGAAGAAGGCGAACACTACTACGCAGAATTTTTATATAATGGTGTTGGTTTCAATATCTGGGGCAGCAATATTGAAAAAGACGATTTCATCAAGATGCTTGCTTCGTATTTTGAAAAATAAAGATTATTCGACAATAAAATACAGTGCTGCTTTTAATATTTAACACCTTATGATAATATAGATGTCAGCGGTTAATTGACAGACTTGCGAAAAAATATAAAAAGGAAATAAGTTGTTATATGAGAGTAGGAATAAAATACTGCGGAGGGTGCAACCCAATGTTTGACAGAAAAAAGCTGGTCGAGGATTTATCAAATGAATATACTGACGTTTCATTTGAGCCTGCGAAAGAAGACGTATTTTATGATGCTGTTTTGATAGTCAACGGGTGCGGCAGAGCGTGCGCTGGACATGAAAACCTTAAGTTTGGCAAAAAAATATTTGTTACCAATCCACGGGATGTGGGTAAAATCAGAAAAGCAATTGCCATTAACTAATGTGCGAATAAGTGAAAAATCAGATAAGAAAGTTCTGAATTTTCAGAAACAACAAATACCTTGTAAAGTATTAAATTTAAGGTGTAAAAGATAGCAGGCAGGTTAAAAAAACTGCCTGCTAAAATTATGCCGATTTTTAGACTCTGCATAAGGCAGAAACATTTATTGCAGGCAATACGGTCAAAGCTGTCTTTCTTTCTGTTTTTCAAGTGACGCGAATATACTTTCCATGCGTTTTCTGTCGTGAGGTAATATCCACTCATTATATTTTTCATAGAAATTATAAAGTGTTGTTTTATCTTGTGCAACAAGGTCGAGACCTCTGTCATCATATAAATGAAACAGCAAGTTATTATCAGCGGCAAAAAGAAACACTGAGCTTTCAAATTCCGAATGGCCGTCGCACTGCGAAGAAAAATCGGTAAGAATGATTTCTGTCAATAAAGCACCAACATTAAAAGAAATCTGTTTTAAACCCCAATAGCACTCTACCCGCATAAGGGGCACCATCCAAGCGTTTCGTGCGTCATTGCTTGCAGGGAAAAAGCGTCGAAAACAGAATGAAGCGTTCTATGATTTTCTTCGTGAGCCGTCGCCGGAACATGAACGACGATTGACGGAATGCATCGGCGAATCACATAAAGAAGAAGTGAGCCGCCTTGCCGATAAACTTCGTGTGCTGAATGATCAGCTGGAAGAATCCAAACTGCAGTTGATAAACTACGAGGAATTTATTGAAAGCTGGGTTCATGAAATAAAGACGCCGATTTCTCTAGCGACTTTTGTACTGCAAAATCGGAAAGAAGAAATGTCGAAGCTGGTGTATCGAAGGCTTGAACATGCAAGAATCAGTATAAGCGATGATGTTGAACACATATTGTTTTATGCTAGGCTGCAGTCGTCTCATGTTGATTACTTCCTGGAGAGGTTCTTGCTGAATCTTTGCTGTGAAGATGTGTTGCTGGAACTGCAGGCACTGCTTGAAGAAAAAGAAATTAAGGTTATTTCTCAGACAGAAGATGTGAAAATCGTATCGGATAAAAGGTCACTTCAGTTTATTCTTACACAACTATTCGTCAATGCTGTGAAATACTCCAACAGAGAAATCGAAAGCATTATCCGGTTAAAAACAGGCTTTGACAGTGCAAAGAACCGGTACTATCTGAGGATTTCCGATAACGGCATGGGAGTTTTGGATTCAGACCTTCCCTTCATTTTTGATAAAGGATTTACGGGAGATAATTCCAATCGAAGCCGGTCAACCGGCATTGGGCTGTGTCTCGTAAAGAAATTATGTGATGAACTGAAGATTGAAATTGAAGTTGAGTCCGAGTACGGAAATGGTTTTGAGATTCAATTGCTGTTTCCGATAGTTGAAAATCCCAAACACTCTGCTTAACAGAATGTTCTTTAGATACTTTGCTGCTCAAAGTGTTTCTTATATATCATACTGTTCATAACGAAAAAATCAGGGACGTAAACTTTGAACATTAAATGTGTTCTCCAAATTGGGCAGTATCATCATCAAAAATAATACGCTTTAAATTACATAAAAATTCTGTCTGTCAAGTATATAACAGTGGACACGAAAAGTTTAATACGGTAAAATAAAAACAGCATAGAAAAACGTATATTTCAATGCTCAAATTTATTAAACCGAAAATTATGTCTGTGAGGTTCAATATGAAAAAGAATGATATTAAGCTGTACAATCTGATTTTTCCAATCTGGCTTTTGTGGCTGATACCTGTTACCTGGATCGTTGTTTTGCCGGCGAACTTTTTAATTGATTTGCTTGTGATTGTGCTGACCATGAAATATCTGAAAGTACAGGATATTAGAATTAATGCCAAATCTGTGATTTTTAAAGTCTGGATATTTGGGTTTGCCGCTGATTTCATAGGCACGGCTCTGATGTTCATTGCCAATGTAATTACCTTTAATTACGAGACAGAGTTAGGGAAATGGTGGTATGAAAATATCACAAATGCTGTCAGTTACAATCCGCTTGAAAACATTTATTCAGTGCTGTGGGTGACAGCATGCGTAATAATAACCGCATTTTTCATCTATTTGTTCAACTATAAATTTTGCCTGGAAAAATCAAACCTCGACAACGGGCAGAGAAAAAAGCTTGCGCTGTCACTGGCAGTGTTTACGGCGCCATATTTGTTCTATCTTCCTACATCCTGGTTTTTCTAAAGTGTATGTGGTCGGACAATTTTCATATTGTTATTTGTCACGCATTTCAAAGAGGCAGTATGAATATACCATGTCTTATAATAATACTGTGGTTTCAAGCCGTGTATTTGATGTTTTTACGGTTAAATAATTCATATAATGATATTTTATACTGAATGCTGAATTCCCGCTGTTGAAACTGAAAATAAAAGGCTCATTTTGAAATTAATAAAAAGTCTGTCATTATTCTGTGACAGACTTTTTACATTATCTGAACTTTTCAATTTGTTTTCGTGGCAGTCACAAACTAATGTGCTTGTTATCGCTGTGTTGTTGGATTCGGATCCGTGGCAGAGGGATTAACACTTGCTGTATTGCATTTACATGTCGGATTTGTTGACGTAAAAAGTCTGAGTTCAGAGATTATCAAATTAATTTTTTGTGTTTTTTATTGAATTTTCAGATATTAAAAGTTTCGTATTAGGAAAAAAATGTTGAAATATATTCATAAAATTAGAAAAAATATAAAAAATATGTTGATGATTTTTGAAAAGTGTGTATAATGAAATTTAATAACTTATTCATCAGTATAAGTAATTTCAGTATCTGTGTGTCTCATTTGAAGCCAAGTGCGCATATTTGACTTGATAAAAGAAACAAATTTATTGTTTATTTTTACATTATTAAATATCGGACAGGAACAATATTTGTTGTAGCTATAATGAATGCGCAGTACGGAACAAAAATGGGAGGTATATTATGAATGGTTTATTAGCAATTTTAGTAATTCTTGCTGTATTTTCCGCAGGGGACTTAGTGTCTTACAAAACGAAAGCTACTTTTTCAATGCTCTTTATATCGGCAGTAATTTTTCTCGTAGCTTTCTGGTTAGGTTTACCTGCTACAATTTTCGCAGATTCAGGACTTCTGACTATAGGTATGCTTACAATGCCTATGCTGCTTATTAATATGGGAACACTTATAAGTTTCAGGGAATTGATACAGCAGTGGAAGACTGTTTTAATTTCAATAGCTGCTGTTGTTGGAATAGGTATTTTTGTTTACCTGGTAGGCGGCGCAATTTTCGGAAAACAAATGGCAGCGGCGGCAGCCCCTCCGATTTCGGGTGGCGTTGTTGCAGCTCTTATAGTNNTATAGTAAGTGAGGCTGCTAAAGCCAAGGCATTGGACAGCATAGCTGTTTTTGCAACGCTGCTATTAGTCACTCAGACATTTTTCGGCACTCCTGTCGCATCTTTCTGTTTGAAAAGGGAAGCAAGAAATGTGCTGAACAACAGAAGCATCACAAGAATAGAGGAAAAAGAGGCAGCTATAACCGAAGACTCAAAGAAAAAACTTATTCCGGAATTGAAAAAGGAACTTCGTACAAATTCAATACTTCTTTTAAAGGTTGCTTTTGTGGCATTCCTTGCTTCCAAAGCTGCCGAACTTACAAACGGTACGGTCAATGTACTGATTGTATGTCTGGTATTCGGAGTAATTGCAAGAGAAATCGGGTTCCTTGAAAAAGATCCTATGACCATGGCAAATTCACAGGGATTTGTAATGATAGCACTTCTTGCGGTTATATTCGGCAATCTTTCATCCGCGACTCCTGAAATGCTGATGTCACTTATAGTGCCCATAGTCGGATGCCTTGTTCTCGGAGTAATCGGACTCAGTATTTTTGCAGCCATTGCGGGAAAAATTCTCGGAATAGATATGTATATGTCCATAGCCATAGGTTCTTCGGCTTTGTTTGGGTTCCCCGGAACTTTTATAATACCTAACGAGGTTGCAGCAGTAGTTGCTAAAAATGAAGAAGAGAAAAAAATTATTCTGGAAGCAATACTTCCAAAAATGATAATCGCAGGTTTCGTTACTGTTTCAATAGCATCAGTTGTGCTGGCGGGCGTAATGACTAAATTTATATAGACAAAAATTGGAGGACATAATTGGAGGACATAATATGAAGGTAAAAGAAATTTCACAAAAATACAAACAATATATAATTGATATGAGAAGAGAATTCCATATGCATCCTGAAATCAGCATGCATGAGGAAAGAACCGCCGCAAGAATAACTGAGGAATTGACAAAGATGGGAATACCGTGCGTTTCAATCGCAGGAACGGGCGTGATCGGAATCATCAAGGGAGGACATGAAGGAAAGATTATCGCATTGAGAGGCGATATAGATGCACTCAGCGTTACGGAAAAAAATGATGTTCCGTATAAATCTCAGAACAAAGGCATCATGCATGCCTGCGGCCACGATGCGCATGCGTCTATGCTGCTGGGAGCTGCTGCCATACTTAACGATATGAAGGACGAGCTTAACGGCACTGTAAAATTATTGTTCCAGCCGGGTGAAGAAGTTGCACAGGGGGCCAAAAGAATGATTGAAGAAGGAGCCCTGAATGGCGTTGACGAAATCTTCGGAATGCACGTGTCGGGAAACATACAGGCAGGTAAGATTGCCGTAGGTTCAGGACCAAGAATGGCATCCGCCGATATGTTCAAGATTACGGTGAAAGGAAAGGGAGGCCATGGTTCCACACCGCATCTGGGAGTTGATGCACTGCTGGCGGCATCTGCCATAGTAATGAATCTTCAGTCCATTGCAAGCAGAGAGGTTTCTCCGATGGAAACAGTTGTTGTAAGTGTGGGCAAACTTGTTGCAGGTGAAAGATTCAACGTAATTCCCGATGAAGCTGTTATGGAAGGAACAACAAGGTGTTTCAGCTATGAATTAAGGGACAGGCTGCCTGAAATGATAAAGAGAATAGCAAAGTCAACTGCGGAAACATACAGAGCAGAAGCAGAGCTTGAATACGACTTT
>DMJQ01000177.1:267-19320 GCA_003457065.1 Clostridiales bacterium | reverse complement strand
AACCCGTTTCCAAGGTTGAAATAAGCATCCCTGATGAATACCTGGGCACCATAATGGGCGACATGAACAAGAGAAGAGGTAAGATACTTGGCATGGACCAGCAGGCAGACGGAACTCAGCTGGTAATGGCAGAGGCACCTATGTCCGAAATGTATACATATGCCATTGAATTAAAATCCATGACTCAGGCAAGAGGAAGCTTCACCATGGAATTCCTCAGATACGACGAAATGCCCACCAACATGGCCGAAAAAGTAATCTCCGCCCACAAAGCAAAGAGCGAGGGTTAGTGGTGTAGGTTTAAAATAAATTGACTAAAACACCTCTTGGTTGAAATATCAAAAGGTGTTTTTTATAAAATTACCTTTTTGAAAAAATGAATATAATGTAAATACAAATGTAAAAAGTAAACATTTAGATAAATGGGCACCGTTGCATTTCTACTAAAAATAGTTGATTTAGCAGGTGCCTTAATTTATTTAAACATATAACTAAATATTAAGAATTTAATTATACAAGGATGAAAAATGCTATTCTACAATCTTGGTAAATGTAAAGTATGTGAATACAAATTTATATGTCTTGGTGGAATAGTATGATACAATTTATACTAATTGTAAGGGGGAACCCTCTGATATTAATAAAAAAAATTTAAATGGAGGTATACAAAATGAAAATTAATGATTTTAAACTGGAATGTTATTTTGGACGTTATGAATTTACTGCACCATATTTGCTAACTCAATCCGATTGTGAATCCATGACAATAAAAGAATTACTTTCTATGGAACCTGGTGCTGAAGAAAAATATCTGAATCAATGGTTGGGATATACTGAAACATGGGGTGATCCAGAGTTAAGAAGATTAATTGCTACATTATATAAGGATATGACAGCAGATGATGTGTTAGTTTTTCACGGAGCTCAGGAGGCTATTTTTGGATATATGAATGTATTGCTCAATGAAGGAGATCATATTATTGCCATGTATCCTAACTACCAGTCTGCTTATGAAGTAGCAAATTCAATTCCAAACTGCGAATTTTCCAAGTGGTATATAAAAGATGATGGTACAAAATGGACAGTGGATTTTGATGAACTTGAAGCATTGATAAGACCGAATACTAAAGTAATTGCAGTTTGTTCACCAAATAATCCTACAGGATATACTTTTACAAATGCTGAAATAAAGCAGTTATGTGAAATTTGTAGGAAACATGACATTTATCTATTCTCGGACGAAGTATATAAAGGACTTGAATTGGATGGTAATAAGAGAGAGTGGATGGCTGATAATTATGATAAATGTGCTTCACTAGGTGTAATGTCTAAGGCTTATGGCCTTGCCGGACTTAGAGTAGGCTGGCTTGTATCAAAAGATCATGAGACATTAGAAAAGGTAGTTAAATTTAAACACTATATGAGTATTTGTGATTCGGCACCTTCTGAGTTCTTATCTAAAATTGCACTTAAGCATAGCGATGAACTACTTGAAAGAAGCATTCAAATTATTAAAAATAATTTGAAGTTAATAGATGAATTTTTTGATAGATATCCAAGTTTATTTGAAAAAAAACCATTAACATGTGGACCGGTTGCATATCATAAGCTCTTGATTGATATGCCTGTTAAGGATTTCTGTCAGCTTGCTGTCGACAAGAAGGGAGTATTGTTTTTACCTTCTGATATTTATGGTATGAACGATCAATATTTCAGAATGGGATATGGACGTAAGGGTGTTCCAGAAAGTTTAGCTAAATTTGAAGAATTTTTGATCGAAGAAAAATTTGTTTAGTAATTTGTTAAATACCAAATTCCTTTGGGAATAACTCCGGGGTCTGGGGCTGTCCCAAACCTGTGCTTGGAAACAATATTCGCATTTCGTGGACAAAATTTCCCGTCTACTTTGGACAAAATTTAATAGCAATTACATAATAGAACAGTTCTAATCATATACTTAATAAAGGAAAATAATGAGGAAGGAGTGTTAAGTCAGTTGGTTAAAGTTAAGGTTAGTTTACAACCTATTGTCAGTAAGGTAAATTTACCTACTGTTTTGAAAACAGCTGTGCTTCCGGGTGATTCAATCGAAAGCTTATTTATTGCAACCCAGGTAGGAGAGATTTATTACATAAGAGACGGAGTTATTAGAACTTTATTAGATATTCGTCCACAAATCATTAAACTAGGTGTTTCTGGTGGCGGGTATGATGAACGGGGACTATTAGGGCTTGCGTTTCATCCCGAATTTTATTATAACGGTCTTTTTTATCTCCATTATTCTGTCGCCGGAACGCAAGGTCCGGGGGCTTTTCCTCCTCCGGGAGCTGATGGACAAGGTGGACTACCTGAATTCTTTAACCCTGACCCGTGTGACCCCAGAACCTTAAACCTAAAGTGGATCAACAGAGAAACCCTATATGATCATATCGATACGGTTGAAGAATGGGTTTTGCAGCCGAATGGCCAGCCTCTAAAACGGCGGACACTACTTAATTTGAGAAGACCGTTTTTTAATCATAACGGCATCAATAGTTTAAACTTTTCACCTGAAACAGGAAAACTTGTTTTAACAACTGGAGATGGCGGCTTGGGCTATGATCCTTTTAATTTAAGCCAGAATGATATGGAAATCGCCGGTAAAATAATTGAAATTAATGTAGCTAAGAATACATTTATCGATAATCCGCCCGTAGTCACACGCTTTAATGAACTCCCTGTACCTATTCAGGAAACGCTCACAGTAATTGCCAAAGGAACTCGCAATATACTTGGCATTTCATTTCAAAGGTTTCATAATCAGTATATCAAATATGTAGGAATTGTGGGACAGGATCTGGTAGAGTCGATTTTTGCATTCGTTCAATATAAACCAGTACCGGTTACTGAGCTTATTCAAGCTTCTTTAATGAGATCTGAGCCTGACCAAGAAGGATTTATTAACTTTGGCTGGCGAGGATGGGAAGGAGCTTTTCCCACATCAATTATAAGGGACTGGTCTGCAAATCCGCCTTTGGATGAGAAAACAATTGCTTATTACAATGAAGCAATAAAAACTTCAGTGCGGCGTCTTCCGCCTCTGACTTGTTATTATCATAACGATCCCCGACCAGATAAGTTTGAAGGATCAGCACTTACAGGAGTCCAAGTATATATGGGGAATGAAATCGCTGGTTTAACAGGTAGCGTCGTGTTTACCGACTTTGCCCGGGAAGGCTTTCAACCTCCGGTCAGAGGGACCTTAGCTTATACCAGGGTAAGAACAGATTGTAAATTAAATGATTTCAGTGTTATTGAAACCGATTATAATTTTGGATCCGGGTCAGCTTTTTATACTAGTTTGGGAACAAATCTGAATCAAACCAGATTATATTTAGGGGTTTATGGCTCTATGAATGTGACTGATTTTAACCAAGGTACTGTTTTTGAAATTGTTCCATGACTTATAACTATAAAAATAAAATTAATACCAGATGACTCGAAATATAAAACAAATAAGAGAGAGCAATCATGTTTTTTCAATTGTTTATGCGAGCATCTGGATTATTTGCTTTAGAAAATTTATGAATTATCTTATAAAAATAAAATTAATTAGTTGACTTAAATATGGATTTCATATCATTTTGGCTATTTAGTGGAATGGTGAAGCATATNNTTATTCTAAAACCGAAGCGCATTGGATAGTGAGCATCATCAAGAACACCCAATGTTATCTATAAAATGCTATTAAAAATTGGGTTAAAAAGAGGATACCGAAAAACTTCACGTTTTTCGGTAGATTATTATAAGAAACAGTTTCGTCATCGCAGATCAAATTAAGCCATCATTGAAGTATCGTATGTAGAATCTTTATTATGTCATTTGTTTTTAGAACTTTTCCGTAAGATACAACTTTTTCATCAATTACAAGTGCGGGCGTTTGCATTACGCCATAGGATACAATATCTTTCATATCCTGTACCTTTAATACTTCGGCTTCAATACCTACACTTTTTAATGCCGCTTCGGTATTTTCTTTCAAAGCAACACAATTTTTACATCCCGAACCTAAAATTTTAATTATCATAGAGCCTCCTTAAAAAATATTTATAAATTATATGAACAAATACCCAAAGGCATTAAATGCATATCCGATAATGATGATGCCAACAGTGACTAACCCGACAAAAATACACAGGAGCTTTGGTTTGACAACCTGCTTTAACATTATAATTGAAGGCAGAGATAATGCTGTTACTCCCATCATGAATGAAAGGGCGGTTCCGATCCCCACGCCTTTGGCGACCAATGCTTCCGCAATGGGCAATGTGCCGAATATATCAGCATACATTGGAATTCCGACTACAGCAGCTATTAAAACAGAGTACCATTTATCTTTTCCCAATATTGCAGCAATAGCAGTTTCAGGTATCCAATTATGTATCGCTGCTCCGATACCAACCCCTATCAATATATACAGCCATACTTTTTTTATAATTGACAGAACCTGCTCAACTGAATAATCAATTCGGTCTTTTCGTGTCATGCTTTCTTGCTCAATGTCAATTGACTTGTTGCCATAAACAAATGGTTCAACGTACTCTTCAAGTTTTAATTTGCTTATTGTTGTTCCGCCGACTACTGCAAGTATAAGCCCCACAACAACATAACCGATTGCAATTTTCCAATTGAATATGCTGGCTAGCAGCAACACAGAAGCCAGGTCAACGAGCGGAGATGATATTAAGAATGAAAAAGTTACACCTAATGGCAATCCCGCACTTGTAAAACCAATAAATAACGGAATTGATGAACATGAACAAAATGGTGTAACAGTTCCGAGTAATGCGCCTAATGTATTACCTGTGATTCCGTTAAATCTTCCTAATATTTTTTTGGTTCTTTCAGGAGGAAAGTAACTTTGTATATAAGAAATCATGAAAATCAGAACTGACAAAAGTATAAATATTTTTATGACATCATAAATAAAAAAGTGAATGCTTCCGCCTGTTCGTTCCTGAATACTTAATCCAAATACATTTTCTACTAAAAGCTTAATTAAATCGAAAAGCCACTCCATTTTAAGCAGCTGGCTGTTCATCCATTGAAAAATATTCATTTTTTCTCCCTCAAAGCATTAAATTGCTATTCAATTTCATATTTTGTGTTATACCGTCAATAAAGTTTTGAAGATTTTCAAAATTATCCTCATCTATGGAATACCTGGTCCATATGCCGTCTTTCCTTCCGTTTACCAAGCCGCTTTCACATAATATTTTCATATGATAAGAAAGAGTCGGCTGAGTTATATTAAATTCTTCCAAAATTTTGCATGCACAGAGTTCTTTATAAGAAATCATTTCCAATATCTTCACTCTCGTTTCGTCTGAAAGAGCTTTCATATATTGTGCAAAATCTTTATAATTTTTTGTCAAGTAATTCACCACCTTATCAATATAGATAATAATCTATGTGTTGAAATTATTATATGCAACATATAGACATTTGTCAATATGTTTTTGAAATCAGCTCGTTAAAATTTTATGAAGCCAAGTTAATTTATATTAATTTGAATGTTTGGATGAATCTATAAATGGGTATTATTACTATAAATATAACAGCTCATATCAGATTTGATAATTTTTCATCGAAACAGGGCAGATAAAAAATGGGAAAAGTTTGCATTACGACTTGATGAAAGTGCAAACTTATGTAATAATAAATTGTAATGTAATAAGCAAAAATCACGAGCAATCGTGAAAAAATAAAGATTATATAGGGAGGAAAATATGCTAATAAGGCCAATTGTTTTACCTGTAAACAAACTAACAACGTTATCTCCAAAAGATACCGCTAAAAAAGCAATTCAGATAATCGAAGAGAACGGTTTTTTATCCTTGCCGGTTGTAGAGGAAAAGAAATTTATAGGTTTTTTGTCAAAGCAATTTATTTATGATGAATTTTTCAAGTCGGGAGAAATTGATTATAATAAATTTTTTCAAAAGACTGTAGCTGAATTTATAACAACTCCTCTCGAAGCGGTAAAAGACAGCACTCCGGTTGAAAAAGCCGCTGAAATTTTTTTTAAATCAAAAATAAGATTCCTGCCGGTAGTGGACAGCAACAATGATTTTGTGGGAATCCTGACGCAAAAAGCACTCTTTGATATTATTACCAAGGTCTTTGGTTTGCATAATGCAAAGCTTGTAATATTGGCAAGTGATTTTACCGGTGTTATTGCAAAGATTTCTGAAATAATATATAAACATGGAGCAAATATTACGAACATAGTGCAGATGGATACCGGATTAATGGAAGTAAAAGAGATTTCAATAAGGCTTGAATGCAAAAACCTTGATAAGCTGGTTGAAAAGCTAAAAAGCAACGGAATTAAAGTAAGAGAATTCACACCGGCACAACCGGAAGAATAATGAAAAAAGTTTAGATTACACTATTGAGGTTTAAGTGTACATAAAGACATGGTGGCGAAACGTCAGCGTGTCTTTTTTTAGTCAAATTTCCTCCTGAAAAAACTAAGTGTAAAATAGGAAAGCGAAGACTTGGATTAAATTAAAACATATTGCAATAATGTAAATTATTTAATCATATCACATTATGACACTAACCCCATCCCCCTGACACCCCTGACAGCTTATTCGTAAACTTGAATATAAATCCGCGATAAAAACTAAAAATAACAAAGGCTGAATTTCAACAAAAAAAGTAATTATTTTAAAGAAAATAAAAAAACGATGTCTGTCATATGAATTTTATACACTTACGACGAAACGTAACCGAATATTTATTCGTTAGTGCTCGCTTTCCCACATTGCTTATACTTCAATATATTGCGCAGCTTATGTTTTGTGAATGCATATGAGTAACAGGGATATTGTCTGTTTTTCGGGTTGCTTTTTTAAAGTTAAAAGATTTATTAACAATAAAACATTGGCAGAAAATTCAGGACTTATGATATAATGAATACCGCAGAAGAAATAAAATCAGGATGTTTTTATCTGATTGATATATTGAATCGTATGTACGATAAAATAATGCAAAACGAATTAAGTATTAATAGGAGAGATTATGGACAGCAAGAAAGTTTATCCAAGAACAGGTGACAAGGAAATGGTATATTTGAAAAACGTTATTACAAAACCATACATTATAGTCGGGGACTACACTATGTACAATGATTTTACAGATGACCCGAGAAATTTTGAAAAAAACAATGTTTTATATAATTATCCCGTAAATGACGATAAGTTAATCATTGGCAAGTATTGTTCCATTGCCTGTGGAGCAAAATTTATTTTCACATCCGCCAATCATAGTATGAAGTCACTTTCTACGTATACATTTCCGTTATTTCACGAGGAATGGGGGTTGAAGGGAGAAAATATAACAGATGCATGGGAAAATAAAGGTGATACGGTAATAGGAAATGATGTCTGGATTGGTTACGAAGCGATAATTATGCAGGGCGTTCATATAGGAGACGGTGCCATAATAGGTACAAGAGCAATTGTTACAAAGGATGTGCCCCCATATACAATTGTCGGCGGAGTGCCTGCAAAAAAAATTAAAAAGAGATTCTCAGAAGACGTTATCGAAAAGTTAGAAAAACTGAAATGGTGGGACTGGGACGAAGAAAAAGTCCGAAAGAATTTACCGTATATTATGAGCGGGAATATTGATATGTTGACAGAATAATGAGATTTTGCCGTTTCTGTTTATACTTTTGTGAGTCGACGAAATAATTATATGCGAAGAATGGCAGGTAAATATGATTATTATTCAGGGAGATACTATTTGTTTAAGGTCATTTACGAGAGAAGAATGTCATCAATTTTGGAAATCGTATGTTTCGGATCCTGTTATGGATCCAGACCCTTATATTTCGAGTTGGACATTGGACAAAGGATAAAATATGAAAAAGAGAATATTCATTACAGCTTTATTAATTGTCGGAATCGCAGTATGTTTTTATTATAAAACGGATTTAGAAACATATTTTATGTGTAAAAATGAAAAAAGTGCAGAATATGAGCTGAACGAAGAAGGCATTATAAAGCCTGAGTTGGCAAAAAGAATAATAGAAGAAGCTTGCAGTGATGTTATTAATGCAATAGGTTCCAAAGATTTTGAAACAGTTTCGGGATATGCTCATCCGGTAAAAGGCGTAAGATTTACACCTTACACTACAGTGTCAGAAGATGATGTAGTATTAAATAAAAAACAGCTAAAGGATTTTTTTAATATTGTGGATGAATATACATGGGGAGCATACGACGGTTCAGGTGATGTAATTTTGTTAACACCAGGCGGATATTATGATAAATTTATTTATACAAAGGACTTCATCAATGCCGAAGAAGTAGGGTATAATGAAGTATTAAGCAGCGGAAACATGGAAGAAAATCAGTTTGAATTTTATGAAAATCCCATAGTTGTCGAGTATTACATTAAAGGTACAAATTCCGAGTTTGGAGGAATAGACTGGGAAAGCATAAGAATTGTATTTGAAGAGTATGAAGGAAGCTGGAAGTTAGTCGGCATCATACACTGCCAATGGACAATATAAATTACCTCTCTTTTTTGTGCACCAATAGAGAGGAAAAATAAATTTTGTTAAACTATACTTGATTGTGAAGGAGAGATAAGGATGGAATGGATCGAACGTTTAAACGGTGCCATAAGATATATTGAGGAGCATCTGGAAGAAGATATTGATTATGAGCAGGTCGCAAAGATTGCCTGCTGCTCAACATATCATTTCCAGCGTATGTTCTCTTATATGGCAAATGTGCCACTTGCGGAATACATACGGCGCAGACGAATGACACTGGCGGCAGTTGACCTTCAAAACGGAAATGAAAAGGTAATTGATATTGCTTTGAAGTACGGATATAATTCTCCCACGGCTTTTAACCGTGCCTTTCAAAGCGTGCACGGAATTACGCCGTCACAGGCAAAGGAAAGAGGCGTATCAATCAAGGCATTCCCTCCAATCAGCTTCAAAATAACAATTAAAGGAGATGTGGAGATGAATTACAAGATCGTGCAGAAAGGCAGTTTCAGAATCGTCGGTGTTTCACAGGATTTATTTAAGGAGATTGACAAGAACTTTGATATTGTTCCAAAGATGTGGCAAAACGCTGCAGAAAACGGAACAGTGGAGAAACTTGCTTCCATGATGAATGCTGACCCTATAGGAGTCCTCGGGGTAAGTGCCTGCGGCGGAGAAGACAACTGGAAGTACTATATAGCGGTTGCAAGCGATAAAGCAATCGATGAAAGCCTTGAGGAATTTATTGTTCCTGCCGCAACCTGGGCAATTTTTTACGGCGAAGGAGCAATGCCACATTCTATACAGGAACTTGAAAAGAGAATTGTGACTGAATGGCTTCCGACGTCAGGCTATGAATATGGAAATGCACCTGATATCGAAGTATATATAAATGCGGATCCGCAAAATTCAAAGTTTGAGATTTGGATACCCGTTGTTAAAAAAGCATAATATAGGATTAGCAATTTAAGACGCTTTGCACCTCTCATGGTACGGAGCGTTTTTTCATGTAAAAAGATTGCTAAAACCGTTTCAGTATAGTAATATTATCTGTAAAATTAAATAGGAAATAAAAAATTTTAAATTAATTAAAACTTTTAATGAGCAACAGACGTCTAAAAAGTGTAACACAAAGA
The DNA here is from genome assembly GCA_003457065.1 of Clostridiales bacterium. Taxonomy (GTDB): domain Bacteria; phylum Bacillota; class Clostridia; order Tissierellales; family Sedimentibacteraceae; genus Sedimentibacter. The sequence continues at coordinate 9,636 of DMJQ01000177.1, read as the reverse complement.
TGTACATCAGGTGTTAGGAAAGGTGAAATAAGTGCGCGCTAATAAAAGACTACAAGAAGAATTTGAAAAATATATTGTTGAAAATAAAGAAAAATTTTACAGGATTGGGTACAGTTATGTTAAAAATGCCGATGATGCTTTGGATATCGTGCAGGAGGCCGTGCTGAAGGCCATGTCTTCCATGGCAGGCTTGAAGAACCCCGAATATATGAAAACCTGGTTTTACAGGATATNNAAAAGAAAATAGTGCAGGTGGATGAAGATTTCTTTTCTGCCAACAATGAAGTACATACCGATACTTATTATGATATGGATTTGCACAGAGCCCTGGACAATCTGCCTGATAACTACAAAAGTATTATAATATTAAGGTTTTTCGAGGATTTGAAGATACAGGAGATTGCCAGGGTACTCGATATGAATGAGAACACGGTTAAAACCAGATTATATAAGTCCCTGGAAATTCTGAGGATAAATTTGAGCGAGGAGGATATCAATGGATAATAATATAGAACGGCTTAAAAAAGAATATATGGATGTGCCTGTTCCTGAGGAATTAGACTTTGTTGTAAGAAAATCTCTGGAAGAAGGTAGAAAAATAATGAAAAAAGAAAAATATTTAAAAAATACACGTGCGGCAGCAGCAGTGCTGGTGCTGACAGTATCAGCCCTGACAATAGGAGTAAACAGCAGCGAAGCTTTTGCAAAGACCATGTCGGATATTCCGGTTGTGGGCAGTATAGTTAAAGTATTGAATTTCAGACAGTTCAGTCTGGATGAGAAAGGATACAACGCAAACATAGAGACTCCGGAAATCGCAGGACTTGAAAACAAGGAACTGCAAAACAGTCTCAATGAAAAATATTACAATGAGAACAAAGAGCTTTATGAACAATTTGTGGCTGACATGAAAGCCGTAGAAGAAAACGGCGGAGGCCATATGGGAGTAGACAGCGGTTATGTGGTAAAAACCGATACAGACCAGATTCTGTCCATAGGAAGATATGTGGTAAATACAGCAGCATCTTCTTCAACTGTTTTTAAGTATGATACCATAGATAAGAAAAATGAAATTCTTATTACACTTAAGAGTCTTTTCAAAGACGAAAGCTATGTTAATGTAATAAGCGAAAATATTAAAAAGCAGATGGCGGAAAGAATGGCCGAAGATGACAGCAACATGTACTGGCTTAATGAAGAAGACGCTATGACCGAAGTATTTGACAAAATTTCACCGGATCAGAGTTTCTATATAACTGCTGATAACAAACTCGTTATTTCATTTGATAAATACGAGGTAGCCCCAGGGTACATGGGAGTAGTGGAATTTGAGATACCTACAGAGACAATACAGGATATACTGGTAGGCAACGAATATATAAAATAATGCAGAAGTGACTTGCATTTAAGCTATGCCACCGAGGGTAAATATTTCTTTAGAATGTGAGATTCTTCAGTCTGACAGGAAAAACGCCGCGGTGCCACTTTGGAACAAAGTGGTGCCATGGACGGTGCCTTCAATGCAGATGGCTGCCAGCTATCCTTATATAATTCTCCCGAGGGTGAAAAATTTAAAAACTACATAATTTCTCCATAATCGTGTGCTAACATATATACATCCTCTGGAGAATGGAATTATGAAGTCGTCTGAGAATGTCAATATCATTTAAAAAACACCAGATATTTCAGTCGGACTAAAGAAGGAGTGGTATAAGTGCTTAAGTTCGTTAAAAATTTTCTTGAAAAGCTTGCTAAGGAGAATGAGAAGAGTTTCGGAACCGGAAGGCTCGACTGCTGCGATTTAAATAAGCTAAAGAAAACAAGCACACAAGCTGCCAATGGCACATCCGGGAAATGAAAAATCTACGGAGTTAAAAATGTACTGTAAAGAAAGAAGGCGTGCACAGCAATTCGCGTTATCCATATCTGAGTTAAAAGGATGACGGTTTGCCGGTGCTGCGCTTTTTTATTTTATGTTGTTCTGCCGTGAATCTTAATCTTTTATCATAAAATATATAGACCTTCTTATTTGTCTGAATTTTTCACCCTTGGCTGCATTATTTTGATATTTTATTGAAAATATCATCTACAAATAACTTTTAATATGAATGTAATCGCATTATTCGACATTATTGTGTCAATGAGCATATTGAAATATTTGGAATTTTATAATATAATTAGTAATAAATACATATTTGTGAGAACAAGTGAGGAAAAAATGGCGAAAGAGGTTATTGGTGGGAAAACGTATACTCTGTTGAATAAACTAAACAGATTGAAGGATAGTTTTTATAAACATTTAATTGAAGGTCTGCCGATCGGATATGCATATTTCAGAATTATATGTGACGATGAAGGCGCTCCTTGTGATTATGAGTTCAAAGAAATAAATGCGGCATTTGAAAAGAGAGCAGGATTCAGGCGCTCGAAAATAATCGGGAGAAAGCTGTCTGAGGTTTTTCGGCACCTTGAAAAAGATGAATTTGATTTAGTGAATTTTTATGCCAAAAGCGCAATAAATGAAGGCGAAAAGAACTTTGAGCTGTATTACGGAAAAGAGAACAAATGGTACAGGGTAAGCGTTTATTCTCCGAAAAAAGACTACTTGGTTATGTATTTTATAAGTATAACAAATGAAAAGAAACAATTGCATGAGTTTGAGCAGAGCCGCAGAAGAATGCAAAATATTATCGAAGGCACCAATGTGGGAACGTGGGAACTGAATCTGGAGACAGGCGAATACTGCTATAATCAGCGCTGGGCAGAAATGCTCGGCTATACTCTTGAAGAACTTTCTCCGATCACAAAGGATACATGGAGAAGATTTGTTCACCCGGATGATTATAGTGAAGAACTAAAAAAAGATTATAAGCTCTACAACAAAGAAATAGAATTTTATGATGATGAATACCGTATGAGGCATAAAGACGGAAACTGGATATGGATTCAGGACAGAGGCAAAGTGATTTCATGGACCGAAAGCGGACGACCTCATACAATAAGCGGAACTCATACGGATATTACAAAGCGCAAAAATCTGGAGCTGGCTTTGGCGAATGAAAAAAATCTGTTAAAAACAACTTTAATATCGGTTGGTGACGGAGTGATTTCTACCGACAGCAAAGGCCGCGTTGTCTTTATGAACAAAGCTGCCGAGGAACTGACCGGATGGAAACAGGAAGATGCCATTGATCAGTCTTTTAAAAATGTATTTAATGCCGTAAGCGAGCAGACTGGCGAAAGAAGTGATAACATAGTCGAAAAGGTGATTCGAAGCGGGAATAAGCTTGAACTGGCTAATCATACCATTCTGATTTCAAAGGATGGAACTGCCAGATCCATAGAAGATACTGCGGCACCCATCATACAGGAAAACGGCGAAATCGTCGGTGTGGTGCTGGTATTTAAGGACTGCTCGGAGAGAAAAAAGAAGCAGGAGGAAATTCTTTACCTGAGCTATCGCGATCAGCTGACGGGGCTTTACAACCGCAGGTATTTTGAAGACAAGCTGAGGGAATTGGATGTCGAAAGCAATCTGCCGATTACGTTAATAATGGCGGATGTTAACGGGCTTAAGCTTGTGAATGATTCTTTCGGCCACGGCTTTGGGGATGAACTACTTAAAAAAGCCGCTGATGTGATGAGAAAAGGGTGCAGGAGCACTGATGTGGTGGCAAGGCTCGGGGGAGATGAGTTCGTTGCAATATTGACTAAGACGGATTCACAGCAGGCGGAGCAGATTATTAAACGCATAAATGCCATAGCATTAAAAGAGAAGGTAGGTGCTATCGATATCTCCATTTCCTTCGGATATGAAACAAAAAAGATAATAGAAGAAAGCATTCAGGATATATTTAAAAATGCCGAAGATTATATGTACAGGCACAAACTCTATGAAAGTTCCAGCATCAGGAACAGAACCATAGACCTCATTATGAACACGCTGTATGAAAAAAGCAACAGAGAAATGCTGCATTCAAAGAGAGTAAGCGAAATATGCGGAGCAATTGCGGTTAAAATGAACCTGGACAAGGACAAGGTAAACCAGATTAAAATAGCCGGACTCATGCNNCATGACATAGGCAAGATGGGAATTGATGAAAATATACTAAATAAGCCTCAGGGATTAAGTGATGAAGAATACAAAATAATAAAAAGGCATCCTGAAATAGGCTATAGAATACTCAGCTCATCAAATGATTTTTCCGAAATTGCCGAGTATGTTCTGAAACATCACGAGAGATGGGACGGCAACGGATATCCCGGCGGATTCAAAGGCGAGGAGATTTCACTGCAGGCAAGAATCATTGCCGTTGCTGATGCATTTGATGCCATGACCAGCGACAGGCCTTACAGAAAGGGGCTGAGCGTAAGCGAGGCAATAGCCGAGATAAAAAGATGCTCCGGAACTCAGTTCGATTCTAATATTGCAGGCATATTCGTGGATATGATTTTGACACAAGACCAAGTCAGTTAGGAGGAATAGAATTATGAAAAAAACGATAAATATAATTATTTTTGTACTATTGATTTCATTGGGACTGAACGGATGCAGGAGTTCTGCTGGGAAGGACGCTGAAAAAACGGCAAATGAATTTGGTCTTGATATATATATGGTAAGTTCTGAGGAAGTCGACAATTACGGGAAGCTGTTAAGCCTGAAAACTACCGACACCAAGGAGCTGGATGAAGCAATCCGGGTGAATGATAACACTTTAAAAGACCTGATGACAGCGGATGCATATGACAAACTCTTAAAGAACAGAGAAAATCTGATTTTTGCACAGGCGTGTTATGAGGGAAGGTATACTATTCAGGTTTCGGACTTACGGCTGTCAGAAAACACTTATGATATTAAAGAAAACAAAGCCGGATATAATTATGAGGCAGAGCTGAAATTCATATCGGAAGACGGCACCGAGCATACCGAATCTGCAAAAGGATTCATAGGTCTTATAAAAGAAGACGGAGCATGGAAGGTTTCGGAATACAGAAATACGGTTCCCGATTATATTGAGAGCACATTAAGCGGAAAAACAATTATTTAGTGAACTGCATCGTTAAATCATGTACTGGAATATAAATTATAAAACGGCTGTCTCAAAACGAGACAGCCGCTGATTTTCATGAAATTGAAGTGTAGCCGCGGAAACGGTGAACGTGATTATTTTCCATGTCCGTTGCTGCGCTGTAGTAGTGTATGTGGCCGCCCTTGACTTCAACTTCGGGCCCTGTTTTAAGTGAAAATCGGTGCCTGTGTCCGTCATTAAAAGTAGTATAGCCTTTCATGTAATGCGTATGCATTGCAGTATTGGGAGCTGTCGATGACGTGCCGCTGTAATAATGCAAATGCGTTTCATTTGCCGTTGCAGCTCCTTCAAATACGTGGGTGTGCATTTGATTCACCCCTTTCATACCATATTATTATGGCATGAAAAAATTATTGTTACATTCGGTTGATGTACTTAAAAATCATAAAAAGATTCGTCTCAGTCCGTTACAACAATAATAACTACCAAGCCTTTATAAATCATCAATTATGAACATATGCTCATCTTTAAGCCTTTTCAATGATTCTCTGGACAGTTGCAGGAACTTTTCCTGTCCTTCGGACGAAAGCTGTGTTTTGGACAGCACAACCTTGACGCATGCCGGTCTCAGGGTAACGCCCTGAAGTCCCACCATGAGGCCTGCCAGTGTGGCTGTTTTTTTCATCGGAACAAAAAAATTGATTAGTACCGACTCCGAGCCGTAAAGACAGTTCTTAAGGTAAAAATCAAGAATATTATCGTGTTGATTCATGTAGCCCTGATATACACACTCGCTGCTTTTTAAGTCATCCATGTCACTGACCTTGTAATACAAGGTAGCCGTTGTCTTTTTTCTGTTTTCGTCTTTTCTCAGCTGCATATAAGAGCGGTAAATTTTTTTGTTATCCTGATGATATAAATACAAATGATCAGCCTGCCAAAAAAGATTTTCTTCAGCCTCGTTTTTTTCGGTTTCTTCATTTCCTTCATAATCCATGAGACTCGTTACGTTTATGTTTAATGCATTTGCAATTTCATACAATGTTACGATATCGATTGATATTTCTCCGGATTCATACTTGGAAACAGTTGACTTGCTTTTATTAATAATTTTTGCCAGATCATCTATTGTCAGTTTTTGAATTTTACGAAACATTTTTATTTGACTTCCAACGTACTGCAATAATCCATCAGCCATTTATCAGACTCCTTACTGAACTGTAAATTTAATATATTTGTGTTAAATGCATTGCTGCCGATTAAGTATATAATATATTTTTTTGTGTGTCAACCGGACAAACACCGCTTGAGAATGTGGAATAATATTGAAAAAGGTGGATTTTTAACAGGAAAAGTCCAAATCATCAGTACAGTACATTCACTGGTTCCTCATAATATGCAGGTGTACAGATGTATGCACAGCGGTGACAACAGATATAAATTGATTGTTTATGCAGACGAATACCAAAAACGAATTAATAATATTAACTGTGGTCTGCAGCAATATCGTCAATACTGATTTTTTCTGACAACAGCGTCACTGCAAGCCGGATAAAATGCTTACATTTCTCGAAATCAGGCGTTAAATGAGAAAAAATAAGAAAAACCGTGAAAAAACAGAAAAACAAAATATATTTTTAATTCTTAGAGAATAAATAATTGATTTTTATAAAAAATAAGTATTGAACTTCTTTATGACAGTGATATAATAAGACTAAGGTCAAAGAAAGTCAAAGTTAAAGTCAAACAAAAGGAAGTGAGAAAGTGTCCAATTTAAGTGATATAATAGAGGACTTCATAAAGGAACTGTTTGAGGCGAACAACCACAGAACCGTGGAAATTCAAAGGAATATTCTTGCCCAGCAATTTGACTGCTCTCCTTCTCAGATAAATTATGTACTTACGACCCGTTTTAATAATGACAGAGGATATATAGTTGAAAGCCGAAGAGGAGGCGGAGGCTATATAAGAATTTTTAAGGTACGTTCCTCAATGGAAGATGATCTGGAAAGAATATTAAATGAGAGCATAGGCGACAGCATAACATTTAACAAGGCATTCGACCTGCTGCACGCATTGTCTGACAGAGGACTGATATTGGGCAGGGAATTAAGAATNNATTTGCTGAAGGAAATGATTTTAACTTCAGCTAATGAGGTTTAATATAGGAGGTTATGAAATGTTATGTGATGAATGCGGAAAAAATGAAGCAAGGGTGCATGTGACACACATCATAAACGGAAAGAAGACAGAAAACCATTTGTGTGAAGAATGCGCCAAAAAAAATCAATCATTTTTAAACTCTAATTTTTCAATGGAAAATTTATTTTCAGCAATGCTGAATAATGCATTCAGTGCGGCAACGTACCTGCCAAGCAAGGGATGCTCCAAGTGCGGCATGACATATGACGAATTCAGAAACACGGGAAAATTCGGATGCAGCGACTGCATTGATACATTCAAGTCAAGATTGATGCCTGTTGTTAAAAATATTCAGGGATATGATGCTCACATGGGAAAGATACCTAAAAGAGCGGGAGGAAGCTACAAAATTCAAAAAGATATTGAAAAGTTAAAATTCCAGCTTAAAAATGCTGTTGAAAAGGAAGAATATGAAGAAGCAGCTTGGCTGAGAGATAAAATACGCGAGATTGAAGACAATATTAAATGAGGTGATAACTTGGAAAATAAGGATATAGTGATAACAAGCCGTATAAGGCTTGCAAGAAATCTGAAAAATTACAGGTTCCCCATAAAAATGAACCAGAACGAAGCAGACAGTGTAATTCAGGAAGTAAACGATGCGATAAACAGAATTAATTTAAATTACAGGCTCACGTACATGAGAAATTTGAATGATATCCAAAAAAGCTCATTAATAGAAAATCACCTGATAAGTCCCGCTTTGGCGGAAAAAGATGACAGAGCCGCATTCTTACTGAGCCCGGACAAAAAAGTTTCCATAATGCTCAATGAAGAAGATCACATAAGAATCCAGACTCTGGATAAGGGAATGTCATTAAAAGAATGCTGGGATTTAAGCAATAAAATAGATGATGTCATAGAAGAAAGTGTGGATTATGCATTTGACAGAGAATTAGGCTATGTTACCTCATGTCCTACAAACATCGGCACCGGCATGAGAGCATCGGTAATGATACACTTGCCTGCACTGTCAATAACAAACCAGATTGAAAAACTCATGTACGGAGTTTCACAGCTGGGTGTGGCGGTTAGAGGAGTTTATGGCGAGGGCACCAAGTCTCTCGGTCATCTGTATCAAATTTCAAATCAGGGAACATTAGGTGCATCAGAAGAGACATTAATCGAGAAAATAATACAGATAGTAAACCAGATTGTCGAGAAAGAAGAGAAAACAAGAGAGCATCTTAAAAAGAACAATTATGACGAGCTCGAGGATGAATTTTACAGAGCATACGGTCTGCTTTTAAACGCAAGGAAAATGACAACCGAGGAAGCAATGCGGCTTATATCATTAATTAAGCTCGGCAGAGACATGGAAATGATAAATGCTGCAGGCAGTATAGATTTATATGATTTAATGACGAAGATACAGCCCAGCAATCTGTCTTCCGTAGCCGGAACAGAGCTGCTTCCGAAACAAAGGGATTATAAAAGGGCGGAGATTATAAGAAATGAGTTAAGATGAGGAGGATAATGATAATATGATAAGCGGATTTAACAATTCTGCCAAAAATGCTATTGAATTAGCGCAGGAGGAAGTAAAAAACTTCAGACAGAATGTGCTTGGAACAGAACATATTTTGATAGGCCTGATGCTTGAGCAGGAAGGCATTGCAGGAAAAGTACTGAGAAATAAAATAAATGTTGATGATGTAAGAGAAATAATAAAAAACACTACCGGCATGGGAGAAACAATGCCGGAATATATAACAATAAGTCCGAGAAGCAAGTACATTTTAGAACTTGCACGCCAGTACTCGTCACAGATGGGATTGCCGTATGTGGGAACAGAACACATACTCCTGGGTTTAATCGATGAAGGAGACGGCATCGGCGCACAGATATTAAAATCTGTAATAAGCCTGCGGGAGCTTAAGAATGAAGTTGTTGAAGCAATCAGGCAGGGAAGCGGCAGCGCAGGTAATCCTCAGGGTTTTTTGGGAGGCCCCGGTCAGGCGCAGAACAACAATACCAAAACAATCGATAAATACGGAACAGATTTAAATCAGAGAGCGCGTGAAGGCAAGCTTGACCCCGTAATAGGCAGGGAGGATGTAATAGAAAGAGTAATACAGATATTGTCCAGAAGAACAAAAAACAATCCGTGCTTAATCGGTGAGCCGGGTGTTGGTAA
>DMJQ01000177.1:0-169 GCA_003457065.1 Clostridiales bacterium | reverse complement strand
GATTCCAGCCCGTAACGGTTGAAGAACCCAGTGTGGAAGATACGATTAAAATACTAAAAGGCTTGCGTGACAAGTATGAAGCTCACCACAAAGTGGCAATAACCGACGAATCCATTGATGCCGCGGCTAAACTGTCATACAGGTATATATCTGACAGATTCCTGCCTGA
>DMJQ01000011.1 GCA_003457065.1 Clostridiales bacterium | reverse complement strand
AATCAAATCTCTTTATCATTAAAAAAGGCATAAAGGACGTTCAGGAAAAACTTGAAAAATCCTCCGGTAAGCCTTTTGAAGTTTCTAATGTGCCAGGATATGAAAAAGACAGGAAAGCCATTCTTGCTGAAATATCCGACCTTGAAAACAGCCTTTCCGATGTTCGTAATAATCAGAATGCTGAAGCAGAAAAGGTTCGTTTAAGGATAGAGCCTATAAAAGAGCAAATAAAGGCTCATGAAAAGAATGTCCTTATCCATGAGCAACAGGAAGGTATCTGTAAAAGAATATCAGAACTCGAAGCCAGCAGGCTTAAACTGAATGAAGCCCTCGAAGAGTTGGACATGCTCATTTTCCTCTGTGATGAATTTATAAAAGCAAAGGTTTCAGCTATTGAAGAAAGCATAAATTCCAAATTTGACAAAGCGAGATTCAAACTCTTTGATGTTCAAATAAACGGCGGTATCAGTGAAGTATGTGAGGTTACGTATAACGGTGTTCCTTTTGCAGACCTTAATAATGCCGCAAAGATAAATACCGGCATCGATGTCATTAATACCCTTGGAAAGCATTATGAGTTTGACGCACCTATATTTATAGACAATGCAGAAAGTGTCACAAGCCTATATGAAACGCCTTCACAGATTATAAGGCTTGTGGTATCGGAAAATGATAAATCGTTAAGATGTGAGTTAGCATAGGGGGGGAGAATTTTATGAGTGAAAATACTTTATCAGTAATTCAAAAAACTGTTGTAGANNCCGTAGGAAAGAAAATCAATGAGCTTCAGAGAAGCCAGGAGATATATCTCCCAGCTGATTATTCACCACAAAACGCTATGAAATCAGCATGGCTCATACTTCAGGAGGTAAAAGACCGCAATGGAAAGCCAGCTCTGGAGGTCTGTTCAAAAAACAGTATAGCCAATGCTTTGCTATCAATGGTTATACAAGGCTTAGACCCTAATAAAAATCAATGCTACTTTATCCCTTATGGTGACAAGCTTACCCTATCCCGTTCTTATTTCGGCTCTATGGCAGTAGCTAAAAGGGTAAACCCTGAAATAGAGGAATTTTATCCCGAAGTAGTATATGAAGATGATGAATTTGAGTATGAGAAATTAAGAGGGGTTACAAAGATTGTTTCCCACAAACAGAAGCTTTCCAATGTTAATAAATCTAAAATAATAGCTGCTTATTGTATCGTGCTATATCGTGACGGCTCTGAGAAAACCGAAATAATGACTATTGACCAGATACATCAATCTTGGAGACAAAGCAAAATGAATGTATTTGAAGATAACGGAAAAGTAAAAAATTCTTCCGTGCATGGTAAATTTACTGAAGAAATGTGCAAGAAAACCGTTGTAAACAGAACATGCAAAGGCATTATAAATTCCAGTAACGATAGCAGTCTTCTATCTCAGATAGCAAAGAAAACTGAATCAGACATAGCCAAAGCAGAGGTGCAAGTTGAAATATCTGATAATGCAAACAATGAGATTATCGACCTTGATGAGTCGGGCTTTGAAGAAGTTCCAGGAGAAAGCAGCTCCCCTTCCCATGAATCTGAAAATATATCAGCAACTGATTATCCTCATGACGCCTATAACGAAAGAATAGCGGATAATCCGCCATACTAAAATGGATATACGAATTATAGCAAGCGGCTCTAGGGGTAATTGCTACATAGTATCAGATGGCAGGACAAGCCTTATGCTTGAATGTGGTATAAGCTATAAAGACATTCAAAAGGCTCTTAACTTCAATTTAAAGGGGATATCTGCCTGCCTTATATCCCATGAGCATAAGGACCATTCCAGAGCCGCAGAGGACATTTTAAAGAGAGGTATCCAGATTTATACATCTGGGGGTACTGCCAAGGCCTTGGGGGTAGAAAACTACCTCCTTAGGCCTATAGAAAACAAGAAGGTCTTTTCCGTAGGAAGCTTTGACATTATGCCTTTTGATTTACGTCATGATTGCGCAGAGCCTTTCGGATACTTAATAAAGAGCAGTCTAACAGCTGAAAAGCTAGTGTTTATAACAGATACCTTTTACTGCCCTTATAAGTTCAAAGAGCTTACACATATCATGATTGAGTGTAACTATATAGATGACCTAACCGAAGGAACGAATACAGAGCTTTTAAAAAGGCTCTATAAGTCTCATATGAGCTTAGACGCTTGTCTGGATTTTTTAAAGGCGAATGTCCTAAGTAAAGTTAAAGAAATAGTTTTACTTCATCTTTCAGATGAGCGTTCCGATGAAAAAATGATTCTTGAAGCAGTACAAAAAGTAACAGGGAAATATGTACGGGTAGCAAACTCAAAGGAATATGATTAGTGAAGTTATGTCAGAACCTTCAAAACAAGGGCTTACTTATTTTCCTTTGGATGTGAATTTTTTACAGGATATAAAAGTTAAAAAAATAAGAAATGCTTGTCATACAGTTGGCATTACGGTTTTACTATCACTGCTTACTAGTATTTACAGAGACTGTGGGTACTATATCGAGTGGGATAATGATTTATCTTTTCTAATTGCTGATGAATTTGGGGTTAGTGAGGGTGCAGTAACTGAAACCATAATGAAAGCTTTACAAGTTAATTTTTTTGACAATGAGATGTTTAAAAATCACAAGATATTAACATCCAGGAGAATTCAAAGAACATTTATTAAGGCCCTTGAAAGGCGTAAGCAAATAGAAATGATTGCAGAGTTCATGGTTATTGACACTAAAGAATACAAANNAAAAATGTCATTCTTATATCTATTTCAGGCTTATATTCTGTAGACAATAACCCCGAAAATGTATACAACAACCCGATTGAACCTGCAACATTGCAACAGGATGTAGACATAAACCCTGAAAATGTAGACAAAACTCAACAAAGTAAAGGAAAGGAAAGTAAAGAAAAGAATAAAGAGATATATAGTCCGGCAGAACCGCCGGACGAGCTCGCGCCGCCTGAAAAGATTGATTATAGTTTTTTCATGGAGCAATTCAATGCTTTGCCTAGCTTTCCGAAGATCAGAACAATGACTGATAAGCGTAAAAAGAGCCTGAAAGTTTTGCTGAATCAGTATTCTCAGGATGACATCTTAACGGCGTTCACGAAAGCTGAAAGCTCTGATTTCCTAAGCGGCCGTACGGGCAAATGGTCCGGCTGTGGCTTTGACTGGATTATTAATTCTAATAATTTCGTTAAACTTTTAGAGGGCAATTATGATAACAAGCCTTCCGAAGGTTCACAGGTAGGAAATATACCTCAACGGCCTAATCGCTTTGCGAACTTTCCTCAGCGGAAAAGGGACTATGAAAAGCTTGAGAAAATGGAGACGGAGCTGCTTATGAAAGGCACACAAGGAGGCATGGAAAGCAGTAGCCATAAACAATGATTCCTAGCCATTAAATGTTTATGCTACCGATAAAATTTTTAAGAAAAACCAGCTATAAAAAGTCAATAGGAAAAAGAGTAAATTTAATGGTTTCCAGAAAGAAACTTTGCCATGAATAAGCAAGGGTTATCCTTATCCCAATACAGTGGAAACATCTCAAGGGGACGGAATCCCATTGAAAGGTAGAACTGCCTGGTTTTGGCATAACTGCAGCTTTCTCTGGATTGATCTAATGTTTTAACTGTCAGGTACTCAACCTGATTATCTGCACAATAAACCTCGCAGNNCAAAACGCCCATAACGCAAACCTCAGATGTGTAGGGATTATGTTCTTTAAGTGCCACAAAACCAATCGGGTTTTCTCCGTCAAATGTAGCCCAAAACAGCATGGATTGAGTTTCTTTAACATAATCAACTATGGCTGCCTCTATACCAAACCAATTTGGTAAGGCACGAAGAATCATATTGCAAATATGAGACTTCTGCTCAAGTGTATCAACTTGCTTAATGTTAAACATTAGCATACCTCACTTTTCAATTTGTTTTTTGACGTTATTAGCTCATACGATCTATTCTCTCTAAGAATCGTAAAGATGATATGCGTATTTTTTTACAAAGCCATACTTCAGGGAGCGATACTGCACCCACTGCTCATTATACCTATTATCACATATTCATTATGCGATAACAAGTTTTCATACGGTTTCCTTGTCAAAAACACCGTAAATACATTATACGAGGATGATATGTATTGACTACAGATTTGTTTATTAGAGTCCATGACCAAGTACTTAAAGTCATAACTGTGGATAATAAACCCCTCTCTTGTATAAGAGAGAGACAAGCGGCAAGAAGATTCTTCATGGAAAAGGATATTGAAATTGCCTATGAAAAAGATAATGACGTTTCTGAAGAGTCTGCAGAAGAATTTGTTTTCATTGTTAAAGATAACACTCCTTTATATATCCTTTCTATACTTTATCGCTTTGATGAAGAAGGATTTATAAAAATATTTACTAAAGACGACGCAGAGCTAATCAACAATTTTCTTATAGATAAAGAAATCGACTGCCATATTGAATATAAAAATACCACTTCTTCCCCACCGGAAGCTATAAGCTCAGAAGCTCAGATACTGAAAGCAATAGAAAAAATCAGTGAAGCCTCTGAAAAAATAACCAGAAGAAACATGAAAATTCAGGTTTCAGAATTTATTCAGGTTCGTTGCGATAGTGACCCTGATTTTGCAGCATTAATCCTAAATCCCAAAAAGAACCTTGTAAATTGTTTCAAATACATAAATCGCATGGCTATGGAATGGATAAAGGAAGATGCCAAGGCCCGTGGAGAAGAATTGCATGGACAAATTGGGGGAGATGTTCCAGATGATATCGTTTTTGACTGGAGTATTGAATATTTCCAAAAAACAGGTTTGCCGGAAGATGAGGAAAAGGCAAAGCCTGTTTCCCCTTCACCCACCCAAAAAAGCAAGGACAAAAAGATAGATTCCAAAGAAGAAATTAGTAAGAAGGCAAATGGTAAGCCGGCCACTTCTCCTAACAATCAAAAGAATAAAGAGCCAGACTTGCTTGATACGGGACAATTGTCATTATTCGGATAAAGGAGG
>DMJQ01000005.1:2480-2672 GCA_003457065.1 Clostridiales bacterium | reverse complement strand
TACTCTATTGACACAAGTCCAATAATAAAAAATAATTAGATAAAATATTATTAAGAAAATGTATATTTTACTTATGATAAGTCTCACCTGCATTGATTTTAAATACTCTGTAAATCTGCTCAAGCAATATAACTTTAAAAAGCTGGTGTGGGAATGTCATTTTTGAAAATGACAGCTTAAAATTTGCAATGT
>DMJQ01000005.1:0-2418 GCA_003457065.1 Clostridiales bacterium | reverse complement strand
GATTATAACGATAATATAATAGTATAACAACAATAAATAAGCATTTTATATAATCTTTTAGTAAACGTTTGCAAATTATATTGATTAAGAGTTTATAATATGTTATAATTATCTAATAATCATGATAACTCAAGCAAAACAATATTATTAGCGAGGTAGATATTATGATAAGAATTAAAAGGATTCTATGCATTGCGTTAATGTATTGCTTTATTGGCACACTGGCATACGGTTTCACACAGGAACCATTGAGTGAGGATGTAATTAAAAAAAATCTTGAGAAAGACTTCGGCATTAACATTATTATTCCGGAAAACGAAGAAGACAGCAGCTATAGGGAATGCCTGCTGGTGTTGGAGCGGGGCCTTAAAAGGTTTCCCGAGGGAGTAATTAAGGAAGTTACTGAATTCTATTTAAACAAGGGAATCAGTACAAATGTTGCAGTCAGCAGGACCGAAAAAGTAGGCGATTTATTTTCCGAATATGTTTTAAGTGAAAAATCAGCCGATATATATATAAACACGATGCCAAACAGTTTATATAACGATTCATGTGCTGCATCAGAGGAAGGATTTGTCCATGAAATCGGACATTATATTAGTGATTATCTGTTTCAGGCTTACGGATATGAAAATCTGAAAAAAGAATTTGATGTATTAAATGACGGATATGTATATGGATCGTGGGGCGAAGGCTATGACAGGATTTTTGTAAACAAGCACTCTGCAATGAGTTTCAGTGATGAAATTACGGATTTAATATGGTTTGCGGAAGTTCATCCGGATATTCTTAGAAATACCGGCGGAGGAGCCTATTCAGCCTTACATAAAAAAATCGAATGCCTGATAAACGCAATGGATCAAAGTTTTTTATCCATATCTAATGAATCAAAGCTGTGGCAGGAAGCGCTGCCTCAGGAACCGGATGTATGGGCAGAGAACGCAATTAATGAAATGAAAGAAGCTTCTCTCATGCCTGAAGAACTTGAAGGAATGTATAACTCGTATATTACAAAAGAAGATTTTTATGCACTGACATTGAATGTTGTTGAAAATAAGCTGGGCAAGGAAAGCTTCATTGAATCATTTAAAATTCCCGATAAGGAAGAATATGTAGCCATTGATCCGGTTAAGGGTGAAGTATATGTCGACAATTCCGGAAAATGTTCGAATCGTGATAATGAGGCACGTGACGAAAAGGAAAAAAGGCTGTATGAAGCGTATCAAATCGGTTTAGTCGATGAAGGATGTGCGTCAGGCTCAGAGGAATATGTAACAAGGCTTGAAATCGCAAAACTGCTGAGCTATATAGGAAATGAGCTGGGTATGGATATTTCCGAGTATGATACGGTTGATTATGATGATATTTCAGATGTGAAAGATTCGGAAAAACCGTTCATCTATTTCATATCGAGCAAGGGACTGCTGCAGGGTGACGGAACAAGCTTTAAACCATACGATTACTGTACCTATCAGGAAGCATATTTAGTGCTGATGAGATTTTATGACTTATTGTAAAAGTGCAAGCAGATTAATAAAATTACATATATTAATTTCTTCGTTTGTGGTATAATTTTGATATGATGGTAAAATTGAAGAGGGGATAAATATGTTTGACTTGAGAAGTATTGTTATCGGTATTATTTTAATGCTGAGAAAATACACTTGCATTGATATTACCATATATGCGGAAACAAATGAAGATGATTACAAAAACGGAATTCTTGTCTTGCCTTTAATAGGTTTAGCCGTTGGGTTTGTTGCATTTGTTATTTCTTCCCTGAAAATATTTTATGACGGGTTTTTTGTAAGTGCAGTAATTCTTGCGTATTACAATATAATAACAAAGACCGTAAATATGAAAGATACTTACAGAACACTGAATTATTACATAAAGCCGAAAAATCAATCGGAGCAGTTATCGGGCATAATAGGAATTATCTTAATTAATTTAATGTATTTCTCGCTTTTCAGGATAGTTCCTTCAACATCGTTAATCGTTATGTCTGTTGCGGGATACAGTAGCCTTATTATTTTAAGTGCTGTCATAAACAAAAATAAGGAAAATACATCAATAATGAAATATTGTGGCAAGTATCACATTATTGCCACATTTGGAATTTCGTTTCTAACGGCTGTGATATTTAATTACAAGCTAGTTATTTCCCTGTCGTTTACATACATGATATCAGGCATGATCGTCAGCATGCTGGATGAAAAAATTAAACTTTTTCCAAGCTCTGCCGAAGGATTTTTTATTGAAATAACTCAGCTGCTGTTTTTAATAATAACATACTTGCTGAAAATATAAGATTGTGAATAGGTAAATAAAACGGCTGAAAGGCCGTTTTATTTTTGCAAAAAATTATCATAAAAATTATATCGGTAAATTCCATAATATGATATAATAAATACCAAG
>DMJQ01000162.1 GCA_003457065.1 Clostridiales bacterium | reverse complement strand
TAGATGGAGGATAGCCCTTTAAAGTCACTTCGTCCTTTATGTATTGCAGTATTTTCACTTGTTTATCGCTTAAGCCTTCGTAATTCATAGGTCCACCTCTTTTGTTTTTCTTTATTTTATCATAGAACAGGAAATAAATCAAACATTTGTTTGAAAAAGTCAAAAATTGTATTGACATCGAACTATTGTTCTGTTAGAATGAAAACAGAAAATATGTTCGAGGTGGATTATGATAATATTTAACAGATACAAGGTAAATAATTTAAAAAAATTTAAAAGATTCATATTTATATCAGTATTATTAATAAGCATCTTTGTTTTTGCATCAATGGCAACTTTAAAAGCATATTCAAAAGACATCCCTCAGTTCGATTACATAAACATAAAAGCAGGGGACACACTCTGGTCCATAGCTTCTTATTACGCAGGTAGCAGGGAAATAAGAGAAGTTATTTTTGAAATATCCGAAGCAAACCACATATCCGATGCCTCAATCTACCCAGGAGACATTATTAAAATCCCCCTGAATTAAAAAACATCCCGTGAAGGATGTTTTTATGTTTATATCTGTTCATCATCATTAAGAGGGTTCTGCTTAACCGCATCACGGAGCTGCTCCTTGTTAATGTGCGTGTAAATCTGTGTGGTTGATACGCTCTCATGCCCCAGTATTTCCTGAAGTGTACGTATATCAACGTGTCCGTACTGATACATGAGTGTCGCCGCCGTGTGTCGAAGTTTGTGAGGAGAGTAATTCTTACCAGACAAGCCGGCTTCCTTTAAATATTTGTCCACCATGTGCTGCACACCTCTCTGAGTAAATCTGGTCTTACGGTTACTTATAAAAAGTGCATTTTCATGACCTGGCTTTGCATCTGGCCTTACCGCAAGGTAATCTTCAACAGCCTTAACACATACATCGTTTAAATATATGGTCCTTTCTTTGTTTCCTTTCCCTACAACAGTCAATGTATCGCCTTTAATTTTATCTATGTCAATGCTTATGAGTTCAGACAGTCGCAAACCGCAGTTTAAAAATAAAGTTATAATTGCATAATCGCGTTCTTCATTAGTTCCGTTGATGGAGGAGAGTACATCCCTTGATTCATCCAAAGTCAGTGCTACAGGAAGACGGCTGTTTTTCTTTGGAGTTTCAAGATCCAACGCAGGATTTTCCGGGATTATCTTTACAATTGAATATAAGTACTTGAAAAAGGAGCGCAGGCACGCAATTTTTCTTGCCTTTGTTCTGTTAGAATTATTTCTTTCTCTGTCAACAAAAGATATAAAAGCATGGAGATCCATAATTTTTATTTTTTTCAAAGTTTCCAGAGAAACAAGGTATATATCTATATCTTCAAACACATCGGTTTCGGAGCTGAGCCTAAATCTTATTACAAGAAACCTATAAAAAGTTCTCAGATCAAAAAAATATTCTCTTACCGTTCTTTCTGATTTACCTTTTATAGATAACATGTATTCTAAAAAGTCGCTCATTGGAGCAGGGCAGAGCCCACTGTAGTTAACATACATAATTTTCTCCTTAGTTAAAAAAATGTCGCAAAATCCTATTACTTAAATTATATACAAAAATTGATAAGAAGACAAGCTTTATAATGGTAATAATTCATACATTTACTAAAAATCTAAAAATGCAGAAATATTGACTTACAATTGAAAAAGCGGATATTTGGACAGGCAGGCATAATTGATCGAAAGCCAAAATAACCTTCGTTAAAACGCATTTTATAAGCTTGTTTTTTCATGAACCCAGACATTAAAAGGTTAATAAATTATAAGTGTGATTTTAGCTATTAAGATTGTAAATTTTTATATTTCCAAACTATTTATGCTAAATTAATTATNNGGCACATCTAAAAACTAAATGAAGAAATATTGACTCTTAATTGAAAGGGCGCATATATGGACAGGCAGGTATAAATTATCGACGATTGAAATAACTTTCGTTAAAACGCATTTTAAAGCCTGATATTTTTGAGAGCACGGAACAATAATGTTAAAAAGTATCAGGATGATTTTTTGCGTTAAAAATCCAAAGATTTGACATTGCCAAACTGTATAATTAGAATTAACAATAAAATATTCAATAATAATTTATGTTGACAAATTTAAAACCGGCACATTTAGAATTGCATATATTAATTCATTGCTGCATCAGTTTAATAAAAAACAGCTTAAATTGCTTTAATAAAACATAAAATCAGCAGAACTTGATTAGTACATGTAAGTATTGAAATTTCAACGTTTTTAAGACCTATCTCCCTGGTTTTAAAAGGTTTATGTCGCAAAATATCTATTTTGCGACATAAAATCGGGCAGTTAAAACGGAGATTTTTACAAATCTCCGCTATTCCCTTTACAATATTCATAAATCTCATTTCTTTATTTCCAACCATCTTTATATTTTTTCATTTCTCTTTTGAAATTTCTTCTTGTTGCACCATATTTTCTCTGATCCTTTATATAATTAATAAAATCATCTCCAAAGAAGATAAAGAAATTGATCAATGATGCTATTGCGGCAATTCTGGAACTCATAGTTCCGAAAATCAAACTAAAAATGAAATATACCCAATCCAGATACGCAATCCATTTAACCTTAACAGGAAGTATAAAGAATAATAGTATTTCTATATCAGGCAACAAGTAAGCAAATGCAAGAAATAGCGACAAGTTTAAATATACGCTTGTTCCTGCTCCTGATAAAAATGCCGCAATAATTGTACCTATCATACCAAAGAGATAGTAAATATTAAACTTAAAGGTTCCCCACTCGTTTTCGAGAGTCGTTCCCATCAAGTAATAAAAATACATAACAAATGCAATGGTAATAATTGATGAGGCCGGTGGTATAAAAATAAATGTTATTATTCTCCAAACCTGCCCCCTCATAATTAAATTNNATGTTTAAAGCATATTGTACGATATATACTGCCATAGTTATTCCAATTATGTAGTATATTAAATTTGGTATAGCATAGCGACCAAATTTTCTTTCAAGTTTATTTAACCATTTCATATAGTTTTCCTTCCATATTCCTTAATCTGGCTTTTCCTTTTGCATTAAATTCTCCATAGGCTCCTATGCTTCGAATTCCATTCATAGTCTCTAATGCGCATATCCACTAATAAAATAAAAAAACTCTACCCCCGTTCCCCTTCGATCTTTTATATATCAGAGCTCATATTTCAAATAATTCTTTAAAATATGGCAATTCTTCAATCCAGGCACAAAATAATTTCCATTCATCTAATTTATGGTTTTTTCTTGAATTATATATGGAAATACAATTTTCGTAATTTAAAGTACATGTTCTCAGCTGATTATAACTCGATGGTAGCAATTGTATCATATTATACCAAAACTGTTTTTCGTTAGTTTTAATATACATCAGTCTGTTTTGCTCCAATACCTCAACAAAGCTTTCTAATGCTGCAAGTGCTTTGTCCGTTAATTTATCATGACTAAAGTCAGAAACATCAAATTGTTTTGAATGTATCCTATGCATGGTGCTTGTTGAATTTGATACAGTCCCGACTTTATAAGTGTCAAATTCCTTCCACCAATATATCGGAGCAAGAATATCCACTGAAACAATAATCTGCCTAATGAATTTTCTATGATCACTGCCGGCACGGCAAAGTCTTCTTGCTAAATCCAAATCATTATTTCCTATATGGAATCTACTTCCGTCATAATAACTGTCACTTTTTTGCCAACTATTCNNATCCGCATTATTTTAAAATACACTTTCAAACTCAATCTAATACCCAAAAATTTTCGCAAAATTATGCAAATATTAATGAACACTCTGTCTGATAAGATATCATAAATATCAGAAGAGTTGGATGAGTTTTTGGAATGCTTTTATATCAGTTTTTCCGTTAAAAGGAAGTATATGTTTGCACACTTAAAATACTAAAATAAAAAATATTTATATTTTGGTAAATATTGAATCTTAAAGGTCAATATTGTTTTAATTATGCGTGAAGTTTAAATCACTAATTTTAAACAATCTTTTAAGAATCCAGCAGCTTTTCATAGATAGCGTTAAAAATAATATTGCATTTACTTACTGCTTTTCTGGGTGCCTTTTCGATAAATTCATATTCTCTTTCACTCAAATCCAATATTTTAATCTGGTCCATTAAAATATCGCCCTTAGTTTCAATATTATATTCATCAAGATTTATTCTTGTAAAAAAAGTACTTGANNGTACTTGTCGAATTCGTTATCGGTACTACTGTTACTATCCCGTTTAATTCCTTTTGGGTTGCAGGATCAGATATTATAAGTCCCGGTCTGTATCCTTTCTGTTCATGCCCCTTGGACGGTGAGAAATTGATCTTTATTATATCACCAAATTCTAAATTGTTATAATTACTTTTGTCTGTTTTTGTCATAATAACTACCACACTTCTTTCCCGACAGGTTCACCCCAATCAATATCAGATTTTGGGTTTGTTTTTTCTCCCATGGACTTTTCTGCCAAAAGTTCAAATTTTGTTTTTTCTTGTTTCTTTTTCAATATAAGTTTATTTCCTTCTACATCAATATTAAAACTTATATTTTCAAAATTATTACTATCCATATTCAGTTCTTCCAATATTGCCTTTGGTATTCGAACAGCTGCACTATT
>DMJQ01000072.1:47159-67116 GCA_003457065.1 Clostridiales bacterium | reverse complement strand
CAAGGAGCAAATAAGTTGGTGAATGAGACTGTGATAACTTTCATATATCTGGTGACTATAGCGAAGAGGACACACCTGTTCCCATCCCGAACACAGAAGTTAAGCTCTTCAGCGCTGATGATACTTGGCGGGTAACTGCCTGGGAAAGTAGGACGTTGCCAGGTGAATTAAAAAAAACAGTTGATATAAATCAGCTGTTTTTTTATGTTGTTTTATAGGACATGCTGTATAAATATGAAATTAATTCATAAATATTTAAAATCTCTTGACAAATGTATAAATAGTTACTACAATATAAATGAAGGAAATCATTCTCACGTCGATGATTTGCAGAGACTTAAGAATCTCTCAAATTTAGCTCTGGCACATTAGTCGTTCAACCTGGAGAGTTTACGACTGACTTACGAACCATTATCTTCGTAGTGTCAGCTTGAATTAGGTCAGGCATGTACAGTCTTACAAATTAATCACTCCATTTGATCGTACATATTACAAATGTATGATACTATTCAATTTATTTCAATAAGGATTATGGCATCATGATTAGTTTCATGCAAGCGTTACCTCGAAATAAAATTTATGGTGGTGATATTTTTGAACAATTCAACTATTAAGGTGTATTCAGAAATAGGAAAGCTCAAAAAGGTCTTGCTGCACAGGCCTGGAAAGGAATTAGAGAATTTAATGCCGGAATATCTGGAGAGGTTACTTTTTGATGATATTCCATACCTGAAAATTGCACAGGAAGAGCATGATGCATTTGCTGATATTTTCAGAAAGAAGGGGGTAGAAGTAGTATACCTGGAGGGCCTTATTGCTGCTTCGCTCGGCAATGAAGAAGTAAAAAATCAGTTTATAAATGAATATATTGAAGAAGCAGGCATCAAGGAAAACAGGGAATCAGGTATCATAAGAGATTATTTTTTGTCATTTGAAAATAACAAAGATATGGTTTGTAAAATGATGGAGGGTGTAAGGAAATCAGAAATTAATGATTACAGGGGGCCGAGACTTACGGATTTTTTAAGCAACCAGTATCCTTTTATAATTGACCCGATGCCTAACTTATATTTTACAAGAGATCCATTTGCGGCAGTAGGAGAAGGTGTATCAATTCATAAAATGTCAAGTGTTACAAGAAACAGGGAAACACTGTTCGCGAAGTACATTTTTAACTGCAATCCCATATATAAAGGAACAACTTTGTATTATGACAGATCTGAGAAATATTCTCTCGAAGGCGGAGATATCTTAATATTAAATGAAGAGATTATTGCGGTAGGCATTTCTCAAAGGACAAACCCAAATGCTATTGAAAAGTTTGCCGGTCTTCTTTTGACAGAAGAAAGTACATTCAAAAAGGTCCTTGCGATAGACATTCCAAAAACAAGAGCATTTATGCACTTGGACACTGTATTTACAATGGTGGATTATGATAAGTTCACCATTCATCCGAACATTAAATCTGATATGACGGTATATGTGCTTGAAAGAGACTGCGACGGAAAAATTAAAATTACAGAAAGCACAGGACATTTAGAAGACATATTAAAGAAAGCATTAAAATTAGACAGCGTTGAGTTAATTAAATGCGGGGGAGACAGCATGATAGATGCTGCAAGAGAGCAGTGGAATGACGGTTCTAACACGCTATGTATTTCTCCGGGAGAGGTTATAGTTTATTCAAGAAACTATGTAACAAATGAAATACTGCAGCAGAGAGGCATAAAAACTTATATTATGCCAAGCTCAGAATTATCACGCGGACGAGGCGGCCCAAGGTGTATGAGCATGCCATTAATAAGAGAGAACTTATAATTATTACAGAAAGCTTATAAAAATTATTGCATGGACGATTGAATTGTGATAGTATATTTAATTATACAATAAAATAAATAATTAATCATGGAGGCAATTATGGCAGTAAATTTAAAAGGAAGAAGCTTGTTGACATTAATGGACTTTACACCTGAAGAAATAAGATATTTGTTAGATTTGGCACATGACTTAAAAGCAAAAAAAAGGGCGGGAAGCACTAATTATTTATTAAAGGGAAAAAACATAGTATTATTATTTGAAAAAACTTCTACAAGAACAAGATGTGCTTTTGAAGTCGCTGCGTTGGATGAAGGTGCACATGTGACGTTTTTGGATGCCGGCAGTTCTCAGATGGGTAAAAAAGAGTCACTGGAAGATACAGCAAAGGTTCTTGGGAGGTTTTTCGACGGAATTGAATACAGAGGCTACAAACAGGAAGCAGTGGAAGCCCTGGCTAAATATTCGGGAGTTCCTGTATGGAACGGTTTAACGGATGTCGATCATCCTACTCAGATACTGGCTGACTTGCTTACAATAGAAGAGCACATATCCAAGCCGCTGAAGAAGGTAAAGGTTGTATTTGCCGGAGACATCAGAAATAATATGTGCTATGCATGGATGTACGGCTGTGCTAAGATGGGGATGCATTTTGTTGCATTCGGACCTGAGGAACTGAGCAGTCAGCTTGACAAGGATGCCATCAATAAAGTATATGAAGTTGCAAGTTATACAGGAGCTAAAATCGAAATATCAAACAGTCCTGAATGTGTTAAGAATGCCGATGTAATTTATACAGATATTTGGGCTTCAATGGGAGAAGAGGAACAGATACCTGAAAGGGTAAAATTGCTTACACCTTATAAGGTAACCATGGAGCTGTTAAAGACAACAGGAAATGATGATGTTATATTTATGCACTGTCTGCCTTCATTTCATGATTTTGAAACAAAGATGGCAAGAGAACAAAAACAATTGAACTATGATATAAGAGAAGTAACGGATGAAGTGTTCAGAAGCAGACATTCGGTTG
Organism: Clostridiales bacterium; assembly: GCA_003457065.1. Lineage (GTDB taxonomy): Bacteria > Bacillota > Clostridia > Tissierellales > Sedimentibacteraceae > Sedimentibacter. The sequence goes on along the minus strand of DMJQ01000072.1, from coordinate 64,268 downwards.
TATTCGATGAGGCAGAAAACAGGCTTCACACAATAAAGGCGGTCATAGTTGCTACTATTGCATGATGATAAGGGTGCAAAATATTTAAGAGAGGCTAATTAATGGACAAAATTATTAAGGTAGTTATTGCGTTAGGTGGAAATGCCTTAGAGGACAAAAGCATGCCGGCTACAGCTGAGGCTCAGCTTGAAGTTGTGAAAAAAACGTGTGAATACCTGGCAGAAGTCAGCTGTGCTGGCTATGAAATAGCCATAGTTCATGGCAACGGGCCACAGGTCGGAAGATTGCTGCTGGCATCTGAAACAGCAAAAGATGTTACGCCGGCAATGCCGTTCGATGTATGCGGAGCCATGACTCAGGGTTATATTGGCTATCATATACAGCAGGGTTTAAAATATGCATTATCTAAAAGAAACAGAATACTTCCTGTAGTAACGGTTGTCACGCAGGTTGTGGTCAATAAAGATGATCCCGCTTTTAAAAATCCGACAAAGCCGATAGGATTATTTTATACAGAGGAAGAAGCAAAAAAGATAACTGAAGAAAAAGGTTATGTAATGAAGGAAGATGCGGGCAGGGGTTGGAGAAGAATTGTTCCGTCTCCTATGCCTGAAAGAATAATTGAAGTGGATACAATCAAGAAATTATGGGATTCAACGATTGCAGTTGCCTGCGGCGGCGGCGGAATTCCCGTAATTGAAAAAGAAGACGGTTCGATTGAAGGCATTGCAGCTGTAATAGACAAGGATTTCGCCGCAGAAAAGCTGGCAGAGGACATAGATGCGGATATTCTTATGATTTTGACGGAGGTTGAAAAAGTCTCCATTAATTTTAAAAAGCCGGATCAGCATGACCTGCCTTCCATGACTGTTGATGAAGCTAAAAAATATATTGAAGAAGGACATTTTGCACCGGGAAGCATGCTTCCCAAAATAATGGCATCAGTTAAATTTGTAAAGAACCATCCGGACAGAAAAGCAATAATAACATCTCTGTATAAGTCAATGGATGCGTTAAACGGATTGACAGGTACCGTGGTACAAGACATATAATAAAATAAAAAGGGCTGTGCACAGCAATTCGTGCATCCTTCGCTTAGCTTTGGATGACAGTTTAATTGCTGGTGCAACAGCCTGTTTTTCTGTTATATGGATATTTATATTTCTTGCTCCTGTATATTACCTATATTGAAATTCGGTAATTTTTTGTCTTCGATATCTTTTAAACTCGTTTTTTCCTTTGCTTCTGACATTTTCATGTTTCTGAATGCATTGGTGAGCATCAGTTTGATTCTGTTAATCTGGTTAACTTCACTTATGCCTGCATCATAGTCAATCGGAACAATATTTGACATTGGGTATGCATCCTTAAGTTTTTTAATCATACCCTTGCCTGTTATATGGTTAGGCAGGCAGGCAAAAGGCTGCAAGCACAATATGTTGTCCACACCGCTGTCTAAAAGTTCAACCATCTCTCCGGTTAAGAACCATCCTTCACCTGACTGGTTTGCCAGAGAGAGAAAGTTTTGCGCTTTGTGGGCAAGTTCTTTAATATTGGAAGGAGTTGTGAATCTCTTAGAGTTTCTGAATGCATCAACGCTGGGATTTTTGTACATGTCTATTGCCTTGACAGCTATGCTGTTAACTGCTCTTGTCTTTTTAGAGCCAATCAGCAATTCATCATATTTTATGACGCCGTTAAGAGAGCTGTATGAGAAGAAATCCAGCAAATCAGGCACTACAACCTCTGCTCCTTCTTCTTCCAGCAGTGAAAATACGTCATTGTTTGCATTTGGATGAAATTTAACGAGAATTTCGCCTACAATGCCTACTTTAGGCTTTCTGATGCTTTCATCCAGCTCAATATTGTCAAAGTCATTAACGATATTTTTAATTGTTCGCTTGTATTCCAGATAATTTCCCGATTCAATAACCTTGTGACATTTTTTAACCCACTTTTTATATAGTTCATTTACCGAGCCCTTTACTTTTTCGTAAGGTCTTGTCCTATATGTTGCTCGCATTAATGTATCGCCTATCACAATGCTCATTACAAGCCTGTTTACGAACGGCACCGTAATTTTAAATCCGGGTTGTTTTTCAAGTCCTACAACATTGAATGAAATAACAGGAATATTGCCGTAACCTGAATCTTTTAATGCTTTTTTTATAAAGCCTATATAGTTGGTGGCACGGCAGCCTCCGCCGGTTTGAGAAATCATCAGTGACACGTTGTTTAAATCGTATTTGCCTGATTCCAATGCACTTATAAGCTGGCCGATTACTATTATTGATGGATAGCATGCGTCGTTGTTGACAACTTTGAGGCCTACATCAACCGCCTGTTTGTCAACGGCGGGAAGAATAACTACGTTGTATCCGGACATTCTTGCTGCCGTTTCAATAAACTGAAAATGTATTGGAGACATCTGCGGAACCAGTATGGTGTGATTTTTTTTCATTTCTTTTGTGAATACCGGTCTTTTGATATTTTCTTCTATTCGTTTGTGAACAACTCCGTTTTTATCTCTTTCTTCCATTGAAGCAAGAAGAGAACGTATACGGATTCTTATTGCTCCCAGGTTTGTTATTTCGTCTATTTTAATTACTGTGTATATTTTATTGTTTTTATGGAGTATTTCGCTTACCTGGTCTGTCGTTACCGCATCAAGTCCGCATCCAAAGGAATTAAGCTGAATAAGTTCCAGATAATCCGTGTTTGAAACATAGGTTGCGGCCGCATAGAGCCTTGTGTGATATGCCCATTGGTCAATAACTCTCAATGGTCGTTCTATGGGATAAATATTTTCCAATGAGTCTTCGGAAAGAACAACCAAACCATAGCTTTCAATCATTTCGGGAATGCCGTGATTGATTTCAGGATCTACATGGTAGGGCCTTCCGGCCAGCACTATGCCTTTCTTGTTGTTTTTCTTTATATATTCAATTGCTTTTGTTCCTTCATCTTTTACATCATTTTTATAAGCAGATAATTCATCATATGCTTTTTCTGCAGCACTCTTAATTTCTTCAAATGTTAAATTTTCTGAAGTTCCCAGTTCTTTGAACAGTTTATTTATAAGTCTGTCTTTCTCATTTAAATTTAAGAAAGGTTTATAAAATTTAACATTTTTCAAGTCAACATTGGCTTCAATTGATTCAGGATAAGAGGCAACAACTGGACAGTTAAAGTGATTTCCGGCATTTTCATCTTCCTTTATATTATAAGAAACACATGGATAAAAAATTTTCGGAACTTTCTTGTTTACAAGATCTGTAATGTGCCCGTGAGCTATTTTTCCGGGATAACAAACAGATTCGGAAGGTATCGTCCCCATTCCCAGCTCATATATTTTTTTGCTTGATACTCCTGAAAGAACTACCCTGTACCCTAATTCTGTGAAGAAAGTAAACCAGAAAGGATAGTCTTCGTACATGTTCAATACTCTGGGTATTCCAATCAGACCTCTTTTGGCTTCATTTACAGGCAGAGGCTTATAGCCAAATACCCGTTTGTATTTATATTTATATAGGTTTGGAAGCGGATCTTTCTTTTCTATATTTACATATTTTTCAGCTCCGCGCTCGCATCGGTTGCCTGAAACATAGTATCTGCCGTCAGAGAATTTATTTATTGTCAGAAGACAATTGTTTGTGCATTGTCCGCAGCGTTCCATTGTTGTATCGAAGGTAAAGCTTTCAAGGCCTTTTTCGCTTACAAATGTACTAACTTTTGAAGAATCATATTTATTTCTGGCAATAAGGGCTGCTCCGAAAGCTCCCATTATTCCTGCAATATCAGGTCTTACAACTTCCTTTCCGGTTATGAGCTCAAAGGCTCTCAGAACGGAGTTGTTATAGAATGTGCCGCCCTGCACAACTATTTTTTCGCCTATTGTTTCAAGGGATCTTAATCTGATTACCTTGAACAATGCATTTTTTATTACAGAATATGAAATTCCTGCGGATATATCGCTTAATGTAGCTCCTTCTCTTTGAGCCTGTTTAACTTTGGAGTTCATGAACACGGTGCATCTTGTTCCAAGGTCTACAGGATGCTTTGAGAGAACGGCTGCTTCCGCAAATTCGTGGACAGTCATACCGAGGGATTTGGCAAATGTTTCAATAAATGAACCGCAGCCTGACGAGCATGCTTCATTAAGCATGATTGAGTCTATAACTCCGTTTTTTATAATCATGCTCTTCATGTCCTGTCCGCCGATATCTATGATGAAATCAACACCGTTTAAGAAGAAGTCTGCAGCCTTGTAGTGTGCTACGGTTTCAATTTCTCCGGTGTCAACATTTAAGGCTGCCTTTATTAAATGTTCGCCGTAGCCTGTAACTGCAGTATAGGCAATTTTTATGCCCTTATGCATTTTACCGTAAAGTTCTCTGACTGCTTTAACAGCAGAATTTAATGGATTTCCGGCATTGCTGGCATAGTATGAATACAATATTTCCCCTGCTTCGGTTATGAGCACCAGCTTCGTTGTTGTAGAGCCTGCGTCTATTCCGAGAAAAGCCGGACCTGAATATTCATCAATATTTTTTTTCTTTGCCTCATGTCTGTTGTGTCTGTATAAAAACTGATTATATTCTTCTTTATTTTCAAACAACGGTTTCAGGTCTTTTTTGCGGTATTCGAGATGAGAGCTTTCCATTGTGCTTTCTATATTTTTATAGAATTCATTAAAATTTATCTCTTCATTCTCGGTTGACATCAAGGCAGCACCCATGGCAACATAATAGTTGGCGTCGCCGGGGCACACTGAGTTTTTATCGTTTAAATTCAATGTTTCTTTAAATCTTTCTCTCAGCTCGGATAAGAAGAATAATGGTCCTCCTAAGAAAGCAACATTCCCTTTTATCGGTCTGCCCTGTGCAAGTCCGCTTATCGTTTGGTTAACAACTGCCTGAAAAATTGAAGCTGCAATATCTTCCTGCCTTGCGCCTTCATTTAAAAGGGGCTGTACGTCAGATTTTGCGAAAACTCCGCATCGTGATGCTATAGGATAAATTGTTTTGTGCTTTTTAGACAATTCATTTAAGCCTGATGCATCGGTTTTCATCAAGACTGCCATTTGGTCTATAAATGCTCCGGTGCCTCCTGCACAGGAACCATTCATACGCTGCTCAAGGTTTCCTGACAAGTATGTTATTTTAGCATCCTCGCCGCCAAGTTCAATTACAACATCTGTTTTAGGAATGTATTTTTCTATTGCGCAAGTTGATGCGGCAACCTCCTGAACAAACGTTATGCCAAGATATTTAGACACATCAATGGCGCCTGAACCCGTGACGCTTATTTTAATTGAGCTGTCCTTAAGTTTTTCAGACGAATTTTTAATAATTCCGGTAACTGTACTCCTTATATCGGAATAGTGCCTTTCATATTGTTTGTGGACTAAATTTCCCTTATTGTCTATTACAGCTATTTTTACTGTAGTAGATCCTATATCAAGTCCTACCAAGTAATTTTTCATTGTGTCCTCCAAAGCCATATGGGCTTTTAATTCCATTAAAGTATAGAATAAACTATTACAAACATAAGATTATCGACTTGCCTTGAGGAAAAGCCGAATAGTTGCTTTTTTTACTACATTCGTTTTAACATATCAAGCCAATTGCAGTAAATATTTAATTGTCATATTGCTTCAGCATCAATCATAATGCTGCTAAAGCCACTTAGTTACTTAGCTGATTTCAGTATTTAATACATTATATCATGTTGAACCTTAAAATCAACTTAAATAAGTTAGGAGTAGATGGTTTTTGGTTGCAATTTTTGTGCCTAAAACTGCGTCCATAAAATATTTGTCAAACTTTTTGAACTTCGATGAACAATATGTGAATAACTAAAAGAAATGGTGCATTTAATTTAACATAAGTCTATATTATATAATAACGAAAACGATTGCTAAGACATAATTCTGTAAAAAAATTAATAAATATTAATTAGGAGGAAATTTATGAAGAAAAATGCATTATGGCTGGCCTGTGTATTAATAATTGCAATGGCGCTTTCGGCTTGCGGCGGTACAGGGGCTTCTGCTTCATCGGGCGATACGATTAAAATAGGCTGGATTGGTTCATTGACAGGTGACCAGGCTGTGTGGGGAACATGTGAAAGCAACACAATAAAAATGCTGATTGAAGAGGTTAACGCTAATGGGGGTATTTTAGGAAAACAGGTTCAGGGTGTTTATTATGATACGAAGGGTGATGCGGCAGAGGCTGTTAATGCAGTGAAGAGGCTCATTACTCAGGATGGTGTTGTTGCAATAATCGGACCTAATGCGAGTGGTCAGGCATTATCAATTTCCGCAGTTCTTGAGCAATACAAAGTGCCGGATATAGCAACAGTTGCAACAAATCCGAAGGTTACGGTCGGCGATGACGGAAAGGTTAAAGCGTACAATTTCAGAGTATGCTTCATAGATCCATATCAGGGAGCAGTTGCCGCGGGCTATGCCTATGACAGGCTGGGGTTAAAAAACGCTGCCGTGTTATATGATGTGGCAAGCGACTATTCGCAGGGGTTTACCGAATTTTTTGAAAAGACATTTACCGAGAAGGGCGGAAAAATAGTTGCAAAAGAAGGTTTTAAAGAAGGCGATGTTGACTTCAGACCGCAGCTGAGCAAGATTAAGGAAACAAATCCGGATTTAATTCTGATGCCTTACTATTACAGAGAAGTTGCGTTAAGCGCAAATCAGGCAAGAGATCTTGGAATTAATGCAACACTCATAGGAGGTGATGGGTGGCCGTCTGAACAGCTTATGGAAATGGCAGCAGGTTCAATTGAGGGAAGCTATGTTGTTAATCACCTGGATTTCAATGATCCTGAGGTTAAACCACTGCAGGATGCATACAAGGCAAAATACAACCTGCCGATGGAGCTGAACGGATACATGGCACATGATGCATTTAAACTCCTGGAAGCCGCAATAACTGATGCAGGCAGTACAGATTCGGTAAAAATAACAGAATCTCTTACGAAGGTTAAGGTTGAAGGCGTAACAGGTACCATAAAGCTCAGCGAGGAAGATCATAATCCCATAGGCAANNGAAGCCGCAATAGTTAAGATTGAGAATGCAGATTACATATTCCAGGAAAAATACGGCTTGCAATGAGATAACGGGCTGTTGCATCAGATATATTCGTGTTATATGACAGAAATGAAAGTTCTGTTTTTAGAAACATGAGATTTCCAGGGCTTAGAAATGACGAACTGATAAATTCTGACGCAGCAGCTTCTATTTTAATAGGAGGAGTTCTATATGAGTGAATTTTTTTTACAGCAGATTATAAACGGATTATCCATAGGCAGTGTTTATGCACTTATGGCAGTGGGATATTCCCTTGTTTACAGCATAATGAATTTTTCGAATTTTGCCCATGGGGGCGTTATTATGATCGGAGCATATATAGGATATTTTTGTCTGACATTTATGAAGGTGCCATTTTTTGTGGCGTTCTTACTCTCGGCCCTGGGAGCAGGAATTTTGGCAACACTTATAGAAAGAATCGTATACAGGCCTTTGAGAAAGAGAAACGCGCCTTTTCTTTACTTCATTATTTCTGCAATGGGAGCATCAATATTTTTAGAAAATGTGGTGATAGCATCGCCAATAGGTCCAACATTCAGATCTTATCCGATTATATTTTCTACCGAGCCGATAATGCTTGGGAATGTTGCATTAGGGAGAATTGATTTGTTAATGTTTATTATATCCGCACTCAGTTTAATGGGGCTGGTATATATAATTGAAAAAACGAAGATAGGGCTTTCAATAAGAGCAACGTCTTACAGCATTAAAGGAAGTACGTTGATGGGAGTCAATGTTGACATGGTTATTTTTATAATTTTTGCTCTTGGCGGATTGCTGGCAGGTCTGGCTGGGATGCTTTTCGGTATGAGGTATACCGTATATCCGCAGATAGGAAATATAACTACCAAGTCATTTATTGCAGCGGTTTTCGGAGGACTCGGAAGCCTGCCGGGAGCCGTTATAGGATCTATATTGCTCGGATTGATTGAAACAATGATTTCCGGATGCTTGTCGTCACAGTACAGGGACTTGATTTCGTTTGCGCTTTTAATACTGGTGCTGGTTGTAAAACCAACGGGATTGATGGGCAAAGCTACGGAAGATAAAGCGTAGGAGGTAACTATGAGCTGGGACTATGCATCAGGAATATTAATATTATCTGGCATAAATTTAATGACCGTCTTAGGGCTGTCATTGCTTACCGGATTTACAGGTATGTTTTCTTTTGGGCATGCAGGATTTATGGCAATCGGAGCATATATAGCCGCCATGGTTACAATGAAGGCCGATATGTCATTTTTACCTGAGTTTCTGTCATGGGCAAAGTTTTATATAGCATTGGCAGCGGGCGGTTTGGGTGCCATGATTGTGAGCCTGGTTATAGGAAGGCTTACACTGAATCTGAAAGGAGATTACTTCTGTATAGCAACACTGGGTTTTGGTGAGGCCATAAGGCTGATACTTGACAATGTGCAGTATTTCGGAGGAGCAAGAGGGCTTTCCGGCATTGAGACCGTAGGTACGACCACATTGCTGAATGTTGTCATCATCAATATAATAGCTATCTTTGTGCTGGTGTGCATAATTAGATCCAGGCACGGAAGAAATATGGTTGCTATAAGAGAAGAAGAATTGGCGGCACAAACGATCGGAATAGATGTCTTTAAATATAAGATGACGGCTTTGGCTATCAGTGCTTTGTATGCAGGAATTTCGGGTGGACTGATGGCACATTACCTTGGATATGTACAGCCCATCATGTTTAAAATGGTCAAGTCGACTGAGATGACCATAATCGTTATATTTGGAGGGCTGGGAAGCGTGTCGGGCAGTGTTGTAGGTACAATACTTCTGACGTTCCTTCCGGAAATATTGAGAAGCTTTTACAACTGGCGGCTTGTTATTTATGGGGCGTCGGTAATACTGATAATGATTACGAGACCGCAGGGATTGATGGGCGGCAGGGAAATAAGCATTAAAAACACTGTAAGGTTTATCAGGAGAAGGATGACAAAAATAAAAGAGGAGGTAAAATCATGAGCGTACTTTCTCTTATAAATGTAACAAAAAAATTCGGAGGACTTACCGCAGTCGATAATGTGAGTTTTGATATTGAAGAGGGAGAAATTTTTGGATTAATAGGTCCCAACGGTGCCGGAAAAACAACGATATTTAACCTGATAACGTCCATATACAAAATTACCGAAGGCGAAATACATTATTACGGCAAAAAACTGAATAAAATAAAACCTTTTGAAATTGCGAACATGGGAATAACAAGAACATTCCAGAATATCAGGCTGTTTAAAAAACTAACGGCTTACGACAATGTACTTACGGCCTGTCACAAATCTGCCGATTACAGCATATTAAGTTCAATCGTAAGATTCGGTAAATTTAAGAGTCAGGAAAAAGGCTTAAACAGGAAAACAGATGAATTGCTAAAATTAATGGGGTTATGGGATTACAGGGATATAGTGGCATCAAACCTGCCGTACGGTCTTCAAAGAAAGCTTGAAATTGCAAGAGCACTGGCTCTCGAACCGAAGCTTCTGCTGCTTGATGAACCTGCAGCGGGAATGAATCCCGAAGAAACTCTGCAGCTTATGGATCTTATCAGAGAAATAAGAGATAAATTTGGTTTAACCATATTGATTATAGAACATCATATGGATTTGATAATGGGTGTCTGCGACAGAATATTTGTTCTTAATTTTGGCATTCCGCTTGCCATTGGAACTCCTAAAGAGATTCAGAAAAATAAAAATGTTATAGAAGCTTATTTGGGGAAAGAGGAGAAAAAATATGCTCAGTGTTAATAATTTAAGTGTTTATTACGGCGGTATTCATGCTTTGAAGGGAGTATCGCTTAGTGTGGAGCAGGGTCAGATAGTTTCGATAATAGGTTCAAACGGTGCAGGAAAATCCACACTTATAAATTCAATAAGCGGAATAGTAAAATACATGGAAGGTGAGATTCTTTACAAAGGTGAAAAGCTTCCAAGGCAGGCACATAAGATTGTTAAATCAGGAATATGCCAGGTTCCCGAAGGAAGAATTATCTTTGCAAATCTGACGGTAATCGAGAATCTTCTAATGGGGGCGTTTCTAAGAAATGACAGAGATGACATAAACAAAGATTTAAACAGAATATTTGAACTTTTCCCAATACTGAAAGAAAGAGAAAATCAAGTGGCAGGAACCCTATCAGGCGGAGAACAGCAGATGCTTGCCATGGGAAGAGGATTAATGTCAAACCCGGATTTAATATTGCTTGATGAACCGTCTCTGGGACTTGCACCTCTGTTAATTAATACAATATTTGATATAATCATTGAAATAAAAAATATGGGAAAGACAATTCTGCTGGTTGAGCAGAATGCATTTAAAGCGCTGTCAGTTGCAGACTATGCATATGTGCTTGAACAGGGAGTCGTGACAATGGAAGGAAAGGCAGACACGCTGATTAAAAATGAAAAAATACAAGAAGCATATCTTGGGAAAAAGGAGCAAGCAGTATAAAAAATATAGGAATCTCATATTATTTTGAGATTTCTTTTTTATAATATTGATTTTATTTTCATATGAAGTTATTATATAATAAGTATTACCAATGAAACAAAGATTTTCGTATTTGTCTCAGATGTACATACTCATTGTATCGTATGAAACAGGCCGATTTGAGGCTTGAACTTATAATAAAGTCAATAATAAAGGACGGTGGCTTATGTGAAACTAACTTATTTAGGACATTCGGCAGTGATGATTGAAGAAGGACAATTCAAGGGTATTATAGATCCGTTTATAACAGGGAATCCGTTGGCACAGATCAGCGCCGACGATTTATCAGGCATTACACACATTTTTGTAACTCACGGTCATGGTGACCATATAGGGGACACGGTGGACATAGCAAAAAAAACCGGTGCATTGATTATAGCTAATCATGAAATTTCAGCCTATTTAGACAAATTTAAATTGCGTACACCCGCCATGCACATCGGAGGAAGAACTAAGTTTGATTTCGGCAGGGTAAAGATGACTAATGCTCTTCACGGCTCCGGTATTTCCGAAAACGGAAATATGATTTATGGCGGAAATCCATGCGGATTTGTAATTGAGATTAACGGAAAAAAAATCTACCATGCGGGAGACACAGGGTTGACTCTTGATATGAAGCTCTTGGAAAATGAGAATATTGATGTTGCCTTCCTTCCGATAGGAGGCAATTTTACAATGGACTTAGATGATGCGGTGACAGCGGCAGATTTTATTAAAGCTAAAAATGTTGTTCCTATTCATTATAATACTTTTGATTTGATAAAGGCGGATCCTGACGAATATAAAAATAAGGTAAAAACCTCAGAAACTGTTATACTAAATATCAATGAAAGCATTAATATATGAAGAAATATTTCATGTGCACAGGTTGAATAGTAAAAATGCATATGATATAATCTTGAATTAACGAGGATAAATTGCAAGGGGAGGTTTTTAATGTTTGCTTTAGTGTTAATATTAAACGACATATATAAACTTGATGATATACACGAGGTTTTTTATCAGGCGGAAATAGGAGCTACAACAATTGACAGCCAGGGAATGGGTAAGGTACTTTTAGACCATAACATAAATGTTCCGATGCTTGACAGCGTGAGAAAGTTAATAGATGGCAGAAAACCATACAGTAAAATAGTTTTCAGTATTATAAGAGATAAGGAAAAGCTTGATGAAGTAGTTGAAAAAATAAAAAAAGAGCTTGATTATTTCGATGAACCTGGCGTAGGTTTCATGTTTGTGGTTCCAGTAGTAGAAGTATATGGTTCAAATGCCGATGATATAAAGTAAACATAAGGCTGTTGTGTAAGCAGAATTCATCATCCGACTATAGAAGGGCTTTCATTTTCAGAGATGGAAGCTCTTTCGGGTTTAAGTTCGCGATGACGGTTAATAATTGCTGATGCAGTGGCTATTTTTTTGCCAAAATATGCGGACTGCCGTTGAATTATAAAAATGAATGAATAGCAATAAATAATATGCAAAGATATTAAAGTTCAAAGTTATATATTCAATTTGGTCATTATTTTCCGCCTGTTGATATTTTGCAGCTTAACTCCTCAAAATTATTTTAAAAATTAGTATAGATATATTGACAACAAAATTAGCATGGAATATAATTAAGTAGCAAATGATAATAATTATCAATATCACAAAGCGGAGGAAATTATGACATTAGATAATATAAAACCCGGTCAAGGCGGTATTATATCATCAATCGGCGGTCAGGGAATGCTGAGGCGAAGGTTATTGGATATGGGACTGACTCCAAATACAAAGGTGCATGTCCGAAAAGTAGCACCGATGGGAGATCCGATTGAGCTCTTCCTGAGAAATTATGTTTTAACCATCAGAAAGGAAGAAGCTTCAAAAATTGAATTGAAAGAGGTATTTAACGTATGAAATATGTTTTTGCCCTTGCAGGAAATCAAAATTCAGGAAAAACGACTCTTTACAATGCATTAACGGGAAGCAACCAACATGTGGGGAATTTTCCGGGAGTAACAATCGAAAAAAAAGAAGGACAGATTAAAAAACACAGAGATGCTTCTTTAGTAGACCTTCCGGGTATATATTCATTATCCCCATATACAATGGAAGAGGTTGTTACGAGAGACTTTATTTTAAAGGAACATCCTGATTTAATATTAAATATTGTTGATGCGACAAATATTGAAAGAAATCTTTATTTAACATTACAATTGATGGAGCTTGCTATTCCCATGGTGATTGCTTTAAATATGATGGATGAAGTAAGAGCCAGCGGAAATTCAATTGACGTAAAAAAGCTATCAGAGCACCTGGGGGTTCCTGTGGTTCCTATATCGGCAAGCAAGGAAGAAGGAATTCCTGAGCTTGTGGATGTGGCAATGAAGACTGCTCAGGAAAAAAGAAGTCCTAAAAAGCTTGATTTTTGTTCCGGAGAAGTTCACAAAGCAATTCATTCGATTTCACATTTAATAGAAGATCAGGCAAAAGAAAACGGATATCCTGTACGCTTTGCTGCAACCAAGCTTGTTGAAGGCGATGAGCCCACTTTTAAGGCAATAAATGTTACTGAAAATCAGACGCATATAATAAGTCACGTAGTCGAAGAAATGGAAAGTGCTTTAAATACCGACAGAGAAGCAGCACTGGCAGATATGAGGTACAGTTATATAGAGCAGGTGTGCCTGGATACGGTAATTAAAAAGCAGGAAACAAAGGAACAGATTCGTTCTGAAAAGATAGATAGGATTTTGACTCATAAATACCTGGGTATACCAATATTTTTCGGAATTATGTTTTTTATATTTTGGGTTAGCTTCGGAGCTATCGGCGCTCCGCTTCAGGGTTATTTAGAGCAATTAATAGGAAATTTCACAGACTTTGTATCAAAATTAATGATTGCAGGCAATGTCAGCGAATGGGTTTATTCTTTAGTAATTGACGGAATATTTGCAGGTGTCGGAAGTGTGCTGTCTTTCCTTCCGCTTATAGTTATTTTGTTTTTCTTCCTTTCATTGCTGGAAGACAGCGGATATATGGCAAGAGTTGCGTTTTTAATGGATAAACTTTTAAGAAAGATTGGTTTGTCAGGACGTTCATTCGTTCCGATGCTTATAGGATTCGGCTGCAGCGTTCCGGCTATTATGGCAACAAGGACACTGTCAAGCGAAAGGGACAGAAAAATGACCATCGTATTGACTCCTTTCATGTCATGCAGTGCAAAGCTTCCTATTTACGGAATGATAACCATGGCATTTTTTCCTGAAAATGCAGCATTGGTAATGATAGCCTTGTATATTATGGGCATTGTTGTTGCTATATTATCAGGATTAATTTTAAAAAGTACAATTTTTAAGGGAGAACCGGTTCCGTTTGTTATGGAGCTTCCTGCATACAGAGTTCCTTCAAAAAGAAGCGTACTGCTGCATATGTGGGAAAAAGCAAAAGATTTCATGCAGAGAGCATTTACCGTTATTTTCCTGGGAACAATCATTATTTGGTTCCTGCAGAGCTTTGACTGGTCATTCAACATGGTTGATGACAGCACGCACAGCATGCTCGCAACAATCGGCTCTTTAATAGCTCCTTTGTTTATACCGTTAGGATTTAATGACTGGAGAGCATCAACGGCTTTGATAACAGGTCTCACCGCAAAAGAAGCAGTTGTCAGCACACTGACTGTGCTGACGGGAACAACAACAGACGCACAGCTTTCAGCGACATTAAGTACAATGTTTACACCTTTAAGTGCCTTTGCATTTTTAACATTCACACTGTTGTATATGCCATGCATCGCGGCATTTGCGGCAACAACAAAAGAGCTTGGTTCAATGAAATATGCGGTTCTAACTGCTTTGTATCAGACACTGACTGCATTTATTGTAGGAATGCTTGTTTATCAGATAGGTAATTTGTTCATATAAGGAGGCCACTATGAACTTTGCGGACATTGTAATAATTTCTATAATTGCAGCGATCGTTGCAGGTATAGTGATTTTTATGAAAAAGAAAAAAAAGAACGGTTCGGGCTGCTGTTCCGGATGCTCTGGATGCAGCAAGGCAAGCAGCTGCTCATCTTACAAAAAATAGCTGTCTCAAACGAGGCAGCTTTTTTGTGCCATAACATAGGGTTATTCATATAGTAATATTTAAGAGACCGTCATCCTGTGACGGTGGCGCTACCCATAATTAGACTAATAGGCGTTCTCGCTGACAATGTTGAATAAATCCTGTTTAGAAATAATCTGACGGTGGTAATGTTGCCGGTAGCAAGTTCACAATTCTATTTTTGCCGAATATATATAATTATATATTATATGTGAGGTGCACAATATGGATGATTTTTTGGCAACATATCAAAGAATGAGAAATAGGGGCGGCAATGTTGTAACAGCTGAAAATGCTTTAATTGAAAATGTTAATACAGATAACCTAACCGGCTATGTAACAATATCATACGAAACAATGGGTGATAATTATTCTAAGAACAAAAATGTAGTAACACTGATTGTGGGAGTAGATACCATTATAATGGATCAATTCGGACAGCCTTTGTCATTCATGAATTTAAGAGAAGGTATGACGGTAGATGCTGTATTTTCGGCTGCCATGACGCGAAGCATTCCTCCGCAGGCAAGAGCATTTAAAATAACGGTAATTGATGAAAACAGGCAGACTAATATTACTGAAGGAAGAGTTATGGCTGTTGATACGGATAACAGTTTTCTGTATACAGGAAATCCGAATGACATATTTAGTCAAATGAGGTTTGTTATTACGGATGCTACTACCATAAGAGACAGGAGGGGCAGAAGAATCAGGCTAAGTGACTTAAGACCGGGTGAGTTTGTAAGAGTCGAGCATGCCATTTTCCAGACTCTGAGCATACCACCTCAGACAACAGCCTTTAATGTACAGGTTTTGTAATTGATAAAAATGAAGCATCCGATGACAGATGCTTCATTTTTATACTGGTTACTTTGGACAAAGACATCGATAATCGGGAAAATATATGTTGAATTATCTGTAAATTTAGTTGAACAGAAAAGTATTATTGTGCAATCGTTAAAATATGAGTATAATATACTTAATAAATTAAGAATCAGGAGCTGATAAAATGAAGGAAATTTATTTGGCAGGAGGATGCTTTTGGGGACTGCAGGCATATTTCGACCTTCGAAAAGGCGTGAAAGGAACAGTTGTAGGGTATGCCAACGGTAATACAGAAAATCCAACCTATGAGCAGGTCTGCACACACACAACTGGATTTGCCGAGACAGTACATATTAAGTATGATGAAAATGAAATAACTCTGGATAAAATACTCTCGGATTTCTGGAAAGTAATAGATCCTACACTTAAGAACAGACAGGGTATGGATATAGGAACACAGTACAGAACCGGAATTTACTATGTAGATGAAGAAGATCTGAAAGTCATCAAGCCTTCCTTGGAAAATGAGGCAGGAAAGTATAAAGAGCCTATTGTAACAGAGGTTATGCCTTTAAAAAACTTCTATGCCGCGGAAGAATATCACCAAAAATATCTTGACAAAAATCCTAACGGCTACTGCCACATAGATTTAAGCTTATAGAGGCATATATGTATACAATGAATGAACTTAAGAAATTTTGTTTCAGGTGCCATAAGTGCAATCTGGCAGGAACAAGGACAAATGTGGTATTTGGAGAGGGAAATGAGCATGCTGATATCATGTTTGTAGGTGAGGGTCCCGGATACAACGAGGACATGCAGGGAAGGCCATTCGTAGGAAAGGCAGGCCAGCTGCTTGACAAAATGATTGAAGCAATAAATTTTAAACGTAGCGATGTCTACATAGCCAATGTTGTAAAATGCAGACCTCCGGAAAACAGGAATCCATTTGAAGATGAAAGCGGTGCATGTCTGGATTATTTAAGATGGCAGGTTAAATTAGTCCAGCCTAAAATAATTGTATGCCTCGGAGCAGTGGCGGCTAAAAACTTGATAAATCCTAATTTAAGCATAAGCAGGCAAAGAGGCCAGTTCGTAAAAAAAGGCAATATTTATTTCATGCCTACATACCACCCGTCATATTTATTAAGAAATGAAGATGCAAAGAAAGATGCGTGGGAAGACTTTAAAAAAATTGCAGCTAAACTCAAGGAGCTTGAAGAGGCTGTCTCAAAATAGGAATAACATTCCTAAAGAGACAGCTCTCTTTTTATGTAAAGGCATTATAAGAGGAATTAGAAAGCGGATGAAGTAACGGATGATATGAGTGGAATGTTTTACATTGACAATGTATTTTAGACGTGGTACTATATGCTCAGTAATTTAGTAAATTAGTAAAAGGAGCGGTTATGAAAATACCAACCATATTAAAACATAAACCGGTAATAGTTTCAGAAAATTATGAAAATGTTGACGGAAGAAATGCGTATGATTCTGATGCGAAGGGACTTTCTTTGGGGCTCGCCCAGTGGAACGACAGAGGAAAAGTAGATATATCTGCCAAGGTTTGGAGATC
>DMJQ01000072.1:0-47101 GCA_003457065.1 Clostridiales bacterium | reverse complement strand
CAGATACAAGCCAGAATTTAAAAGGGAAAATGAACAGAGACAGATTTCAGTTAGAAGCAGGATCACACAAAAATCAGGAACTTCAGAAAGAATGGAAGCAGTATAGCTCTGATAATTTTGAAATTAAAGTTCTTGAGAACCTTAAATATGACAAAGATGAAACAAAGACTGATTATAGCGAAGAACTTGAAATAATGAAAACAATCTGGGAAGAAAAATTATTAAATCAAAACATGATGCCATATAAACAGTGACAGGAGAAAATATGAGCTTGATACCAATTGATGCACACGCTTCATGGGATAGGTTTTTATCTGCTGAAGTGCGTGACGAATTAAAAGTGATAGAAGAAAAGATAGGAAGAAACATAAATCCTGATTATGAAAATGTACTCAGGTTTTTAAAATGCGATTTAAAAAAAGTAAAGGTTGTTATTCTTGGGCAGGATCCATATCCTGAAAAAGGAAGAGCAACCGGAAGAGCGTTTGAAGTCGGAGATCTTCATTCATGGAATGCTAAATTCAGACAGACTTCATTAAAAAACATTATAAGGCTGATATATAAGAATTATAATCATATTGACGATTACGATAAAATTTTAAAGTTTTCGGAAATACAAAGCCAAATAGCCGATGGAAGATTCGATATTGCACCACCTGACAGGCTGTTTAAATCCTGGGAAAATCAGGGGGTTTTATTGCTGAACACATATTTTACGATTGAACCCGGCATAACCGGCAGCCACATATCTGTCTGGGAATCGTTTAGCATACGGCTGCTCGGATATATTTCGGAAGAAAATGAAAATATTAGCTGGTTTTTATGGGGCAAGCAGGCTGAAGAAAAAAGCAGGTATATTAAAAGCGGGAAATTTTATGTAAGCAGGCATCCCATGATGTGTTCAGAAAAATATGAAGATGATTTTTTGAAAAATAATTGCTTTAAAAATACAATGAATGATATAAACTGGCTGGGATAAGCAAAAGAAGCTGTTGCACTAAGCAGATTTGTGTCATACTCAGTCAAGCAGAGGAACCTAATTTATATGATATTAGATTCTTTTGTTTGGCTCGGTATGGCGGTTTGATAATCGCTTATGCAGCAGCTTTTTTTTACCTGTTAATGCAATTATAAATGCAAGCACTGCAAAATTAGCTGCAAAACAAAACAAAAAACTATCTATACAAAAATAAGTAAATTTTAAACTTGACTAAAATACAACGTCAGAGTATAATATGCATTATAATTTAAAAAGTATGATTAAATATAAATATGCAACTACAAATAATTAAGTTTCATAAGACGACTGCATAGAATATCTTGGAGGTGCAACATGAAGTATAATCCGGTGGAAGTGATTAAACCAAATCTGTACAAAAACATTTTTCCTTATGATGAAATTCCTAAAGTAAAATTTAACAACATTCAGTTACCAATGAATATTCCCCAAAATATATGGATTACAGACACTACGTTCAGAGACGGTCAGCAATCCATGACCAATATGCATACAGAACAAATGGTGAGACTGTTTGATTATCTTCATGCTCTTGACAATGAATCTGGGATAATCAAGCAGACTGAGTTTTTCTTGTATACGCAAAAAGACAGGAAAGCAGTTGAGGCTTGCATGTCAAAGGGGTACAAGTTTCCGGAAATAACATCATGGATAAGAGCTAACAAAGAGGATTTCAAGCTTGTTAAGTCCATGGGAATAAAGGAAACTGGAATTCTTATGTCATGTTCAGATTACCATATATTCAACAAACTCAATAAGAGCAGGCAGGAAGCCATGAAAATGTATCTTGAAATAGCATATGCCGCATTAGAAAACGGTATAGTCCCAAGATGTCACTTTGAAGATATAACGAGAGCTGATTTTTACGGATTTGTTGTGCCGCTTGCAAAGAATCTAATGGGTATGATGAATGAAAGCAAGATAAATGTAAAAATACGTGCATGCGATACGCTTGGATTAGGTATTTCATATGCGGGAGCCGAGCTTCCAAGGTCTGTTCCTGCTATTATACACGGGCTCAGATATTATGCTGGCGTTCCATCTGAATCCATTGAATGGCACGGACACAATGATTATTATGCAACGGTTACAAATTCAACGACATCCTGGCTGTACGGAGGATCTTCGGTGAACACCACAATGTTCGGAATAGGAGAAAGGGTCGGAAACACGCCTCTTGAAGCGATGATAATTGAATATGCGCAGATTAAGGGCAGTACTGAAAGAATGAATCTGGAAGTTATCAAGGAGATCGAAGATTATTTTGAAAGGGAACTAAATTATAGTATTCCGGCAAAGACTCCTTTTGTGGGGAAAGAATTCAACGTTACAAAGGCAGGCATTCATGCGGACGGGCTTTTGAAGGATGAAGAAATATACAACAGCTTTGATACAAGAAAAATACTTGGCAAACCACCACTGGTGGCAATCAATTCATATTCTGGCATTTCAAGTATTGCATATTGGATAAACAGTTATTTCGGATTAAAAGGCAGCGATAAGATACAAAAAAATGACGAGCGACTGATACCGATTAAAAATAAAATTGATTCTGAATATGAAAACGGAAGAACGGCTAATATGAAAACGGAAGAAATGAAAATATTAAGCAACAGGTATGTTTTCGGAAATAAATATAATGAAAAAGCAATATAGGAGGCGCATATGTGGACATTGGCAGAAAAGATAATAAAAAAGCACCTTGTTTCAGGAGAAGTGAAGGCAGGAAACGAAATCGGAATCAGAATTGATCAGACACTTACTCAGGATTCCACAGGTACCATGGCATATCTTCAATTTGAAGCCATGGATATAGACATGGTTAAAACAAAGCGTTCGGTTGCATATATAGATCACAACATGCTTCAGTCCGGACCTGAAAACGCAGATGACCACCTGTATATTCAGACTGTTGCAAAAAAACACGGAATATATTTCTCAAAACCGGGAAATGGTATTTGCCACCAGGTACATTTAGAACGATTTTCGGTGCCCGGTTATACGCTTTTGGGTTCTGACAGCCATACTCCCACATGTGGCGGAATGAGTATGCTGGCAATAGGTGCCGGTGGACTGGATGTGGCGGTTGCCATGGCTGGAGGAGAATACAACATAATAATGCCTGACATTGTTAATGTGGAGCTTAAGGGAAGACTCAGAAAATTTTCGTCTGCCAAGGATGTTATTCTTGAGGTTTTGAAGCATTTTACTGTCAAAGGCGGAGTCAATAAAATATTTGAGTATACAGGTGAAGGTGTAAGGTTACTTTCTGTTCCAGAAAGAGGAACCATAGCAAATATGGGAGCTGAGCTGGGTGCGACAACCTCAATATTTCCTTCTGATGAGAGAACGCTGGAATTTTTAAAAGCACAGGGAAGAGAAAAGGACTTTATACCTCTGAAGGCAGATGAAGGTGCCATTTATTCAGAGAAGATAATAATAGACTTAAGTGAGTTGAAACCTAATGTTGCACTTCCCCATTCGCCAGATGCAGTTGTACCCGTAAGCCAGGTTAGAGGCACAAAGGTGACTCAGGTCGCCATAGGAAGCTGCACAAATTCTTCTTTTACAGATATGATGAAGGTTGCAAATATTTTAGACGGGCGTATGGTGCATGAAAATGTGTCGCTTGTTGTTTCACCGGGTTCTAAGCAGGTTCTTACAATGCTTGCCTCAAACGGCGCTCTGGCTAAAATTATAGGAGCAGGTGCGAGAATTCTCGAAAGCGGCTGCGGACCTTGCATAGGCATGGGGCAGGCACCAAGCACCAATGGCGTTTCTTTAAGGACTTTTAACAGAAATTTTAAAGGAAGATGCGGAACCGCTTCTGCGGATGTATATCTTGTGAGTCCAGAGGTAGCTGCATTCTCGGCTATTAAGGGATATATTGCGGGTGAAGAGGATTTTGATGATGTAAATCTTGATGTTAAGACACCGGAAAAGTTTGCAGTGAGTGACAATATGGTAATCAGTCCGGCAAATGACGGTTCTGGAATTGATATTGTAAGAGGTCCGAATATAAAGCCTTTCCCGAAAAACAAAGCTATGGAAAATAAAACGGGCGGAAAAGTGCTTATAAAAGTTGAGGATGATGTTACAACAGATACCATCATGCCGTCAAATGCAAAGCTCCTTCCTTACAGATCGAATATTCCATATCTTTCGGAATACTGTTTTGCACAGGCAGACAGGGATTTTCCCAAGAGAGCAAAGGAAAATAACGGGGGAATCATTGTTGCAGGCAAAAATTACGGTCAGGGTTCCAGCAGAGAGCACGCAGCATTGGCGCCACTGTATCTTGGAATTAAAGCTGTTTTTGCAAAATCATTTGCGCGGATTCATAAAAGTAACTTAATTAACAACGGCATAATTCCTTTAACATTTATAAATGCAGATGATTATGATGATATTGATGAAATGGATGAAATTGAAATCAATGATCTACTTGCACAGATAGAAAACAAAACAGTTGCGGTAGTTAATAAAACAAAAAACAAAAAATATGAAATGGCTCTTGAAGTTTCGCAAAGACAGACAGAATTGTTAAAATCCGGCGGGCTTTTAAACTACATGAGCCGTAATGTACAGGGGTAATTATGAAAAGAACAATTACACTGATTCCGGGTGACGGAATCGGACCGGAAATAATGCAGGCAGCGACTGAAATAATCGATGCTGCTACTAACAATATTGAATGGGAAAAAGTTGCTGCAGGATACACTGCTTATGAGAAATGCGGAGAACTACTTCCGAAGGAAACCGCAGCAAGCATCGAAAAAAATAAGGTTGCCTTTAAAGGTCCTATAACAACGCCTGTCGGCAAAGGTTTCAGAAGCATCAATGTGCACCTGAGACAAATGTTTAATTTATACAGCAATGTAAGGCCGGTGAAATCTTATGAAGGAATAGATTCGCTGTATAAAGATCTGGATCTGGTAATAGTAAGGGAAAACAGTGAAGACCTTTACAAAGGAATCGAGCACATGGTAACTGAGGATGCGGCGGAAAGCATTAAGGTTATTACAAGAGGTGCAAGTGAAAGAATTGTGGACTTCGCTTTTAAACTTGCTGAAAAGGAAAGAAAAGACAAGGTTACGCTGACTCATAAAGCTAATATAATGAAGCTGACTGACGGCTTGTTTTTAGAATCGGGACGCAAGGTTGCCGCAAACTACTCGAACATTGAATTTGAAGATGTAATAGTGGATGCCATGTCCATGAAGCTCGTTATGAAACCGCATGATTTTCAGGTCATTGTTGCTCCCAACCTTTACGGAGACATACTTTCTGACTTGGCAGCGGGGCTGATCGGAGGGCTTGGCATGGCTCCCGGGGCCAATATAGGTGATGATACAGCAGTTTTTGAGCCGGTTCACGGTTCGGCTCCTGACATTGCCGGACAAAATGTTGCAAATCCTACGGCTGCAATTTTATCCGGAATAATGATGCTGAAATATCTGGGAGAAGAAGATGCTGCTCTAAAAGTTGAAAATGCTTTGATCAAAGTGTTGAGGAATAAGACATATCACACAAAAGATATAGGCGGCAACCTTAGCACGACAGAATTTAAGAATAAAATAATTAAAGAAATGTAANNAATGTATTTATTGAATCGATGTGAAGCAAGCCGATAAGTAGCTTGCATTATGATATAATATAAAAATTAAAATATGATGGTGTCATGATGAGTATATTAAATGTAAAGCCCGTAGTAAGCAGGGAAAGAATATTCAGGAAACTTCATATTGCTGAGGGTACGGAGGCGTTCAAGAATGCGTACAGAGTATTTGATGAGCTTTCTCAGACAATATTAAACGTTATGAATCTGGCTGCTGTCTGCAATGTCGTGGACAGTGCTGAGTTAAGTTTTAATGTGCCTTGCAATTTCGAAAAATATGTAATATGTTTTATTTCATCAGATGATCACATAAGTGAAATGTCAAATGAAATGATGGCTGCGGGTGATTACATGAAGGGATACCTGCTTCACGAAATTGCAGCAGATGTGATTTTTGCAACTTCAAGCGAGATGAACGGAGCCATAAGAGAAGAAGCGGCAAAAAGCGGGTATAAATTGTCAAAAAGATATGCTCCCGGAGACGGGATAATTGATTTAAGTGTCCAAAATATATTGCTTGATATATTAAAAAGAGAAGCTGAGATTAAAGCATACTTAAATGAGGAACAGGTGCTGTTTCCGGAAAAATCACTGCTGTATATGTTTGGATTAATCAGAGGTTTTATGGATGGAGAGGAAGACCCAGGCGGCTGCGGTGCGTGTGAAAATTTAAGCTGCCGGTACAGGGAATGCAATGAAACGATATAATGTTAATTTTATAAATCAAAATATGACATTAGCAGTGAATGAAGGAGCGAATCTTGCAAAAATATGCGATAAAGCCGGGTTTTCGCTGGATTTGGTGTGCGGCGGAAAAGGAACATGCGGAAAATGCATGGTTGAAATAGAAATTAAAAATGAAAAATCATCCGTGCTGGCTTGCATGACTGAAATAAACAGTGATTTAAACATTTATCTGGACGAAAAAAATTACGGCAGGAATGCCAGAATATTGGAATCATCTGCGGATCACGCATATTCCTTCAATCCCTCATTAAAAAAAATATATAAGGATAAAAAAAGTATTAAGGCAGAATTCAAAGATGAATTTTTGAGAGGTTGCAGCCTTGATGTAATGCGGGATTTTGCGAAATTAATAAATAAGACAGAATGTAAAGGCATTACTTTTATATTATATGAGGGTGAAATCATAGATGTACAACTTGGTGACACAACAAAATTCATATATGGGGCGGCTGTTGATGTGGGTACAACAACCGTCGTGCTATATGTTTACGACTTAAATACAGGAAGTCTAATAAATTCTTATTCTGATTTGAATGGCCAGATTTCTGCAGGAGCAGATGTAATAAGCAGAATAAGCTATGCGGACAGCCAAAAAAGTCTGAAAGAATTAAATGGGAAAATAATATCTGTATTGAACAATTTGGTTGAAAGTGCAGAATTTGAAATACAAAACTTGAAAGAAAACTTATATAATATAATCTTGTGCGGCAACAGTACAATGCAGCATCTGTTTTTTGGACTGC
This sequence comes from Clostridiales bacterium, assembly GCA_003457065.1. Classification (GTDB taxonomy): domain Bacteria; phylum Bacillota; class Clostridia; order Tissierellales; family Sedimentibacteraceae; genus Sedimentibacter. The sequence continues at coordinate 39,975 of DMJQ01000072.1, read as the reverse complement.
GCCCAGACAGCTTGGGAATCAGCCCCTTTAAGAGTATCACGAAAGATTATGTTAATTGCTGCGGAAGAGACACAGGCTTAAAATGTCCCGACAGATGCAAGGTGGTTTTTCTGCCGCTTTTGGGAGGATTTGTAGGAGCCGATACAACAGCAGTACTTCTGACAATCGATGATGATATGAAAGACAGGCTCATCATTGATCTGGGAACAAACGGAGAAATAGCAGCAGGAAACATAAACAATTATTATGTTGCATCAACCGCATGTGGTCCTGCCCTTGAGGGAGGAAGCATGGATTGCGGCATGAGAGGCGCGGAAGGTGCCATTGAAAAGATAAAAATAGAAAATGATGATGTAGTGCTTGAGGTAATAGGCGGTAGAGAACCTTCGGGCATTTGTGGGTCAGGAATAATTGATGTGACTGCCGAAATGTTGAAGAACAACATAATCGACAGTTCCGGAAGAATGCTGACAAAAGATGAGTATGAGCTGATTAAACCACATTCGAAGTTAGGCGGAAGAATCAAAGAGATAAAAGGCATCAACAGTTTCATACTTTATGAACGCAAAGACAGAATAGTTTACATAAGCCAAAAGGATATCAGGCAGATTCAGCTTGCAAAAAGTTCAATATATTCAGGATGCATGGCACTTTTAAATGCATGCGGAAAAAGTATTGATTCAGTAGATGAAATAATTGTTGCAGGTGCATTCGGAAACTATATTGATGTTGAGAATGCTATTTTTATAGGGTTACTTCCGGATGCATTCCCTAAAATAAAGGCAGTAGGCAACGGTGCCGGAAATGGTACCGCAATGTTTTTACTTGACAGAAACATGAAAGAAAAATGCGATAAAATAACAGAAAATTCAACACATTATGAGTTGGCGGACGATGAATGCTTTGCGTCAGGATATATTTTCAACATGAATTTCACTGACTTAAAATAGTACAAAAGTTAAGAATTATTAATAAGTTTTAAATTCCTTGATATTTCAGCACAAAAAATTTTTTATTCCTGCACCTGGATGCATTGAATTTTTGAAAATGTGTATTTTCTAACCGGTACAACGGACGAATATCTATATGTAGTATTATATTGACATGTTTTGTTCTTGATGCTACAATATGTAGTGTCATTGCAGATTAATAATAGAGGGAGCAGGGATTATGATAAAGATATTAAAGCGGACCGGAAATTTTGTTGATTTTAATTCAGACAAAATTACCAATGCAATTATTAAAGCTATGAAAGAAACAAAGGACGGCGTTGACGAGGACCTGGCTAAAGAAATTAGCCTTAAAATACAAAAAGAATTAGAGCAGAAAGATTTTCCCATACCGGTTGAAGTTGTGCAGGATATGGTAGAAAACGAGTTGATGGACAGCAAGAGGAAGGATGTAGCTAAAAAGTACATACTCTACAGATATGAGAGAGATAAGTCAAGAGACTCTCGCAAAAGAAAGGACTACAAACTTTTAAGCGAAGAATTTATAAGCAAGTATAAGCATATTGGATCCCCGATGGATCAACTGGGAAACTTCGTATATTACAGAACATATTCAAGATGGCTTCCGGAAGAAAGAAGAAGGGAATATTGGTGGGAGACTGTAAGAAGGGCGGTAGAATATAACTGCAGCCTTGTTCCTACAAAGAAAGAAGAAGCAGAGAAACTGTACGACAACATATTTAATTTAAGACAATTTTTATCGGGAAGAACATTCTGGGTCGGTGGAACTCCGGTTTCATATAATTACCCTATGGCAAATTTCAACTGTGCATTTGAAATAATAAATGATTACCATGCTTTCAGAGACTTGTTTTATTTATTGATGATAGGTTCGGGCGTGGGCGTAAGAATATTAAAGGATGACGTTGCGCAGCTTCCTAAAATCAGAGGAAACTTTAAAATAATCCATGAAGATTACACTCCTGTTGAAAAATCAAAGAGAGAAGATAACACAGGCGTTGAATTCAGCCACAACAATACGGTCAGAATAATTGTGGGCGACAGCAAGGAGGGCTGGGTTCAGGCGCTGGATCATTTCTTCGGCTTTATATNNAATATTGCCACAATCATAATCAACTACAACAATGTCAGACCGAAAGGAGAAGTATTAAAGACTTTCGGTGGAACTGCCAGCGGTCATTCAAGCTTGAAGAACATGTTTACTAAAATTGACGGCGTAATCAAAAAACGCGGTACAATTGAAGGAAAAGACCGCTTCAATCTGAAGCCTATAGATTGTCTGGATGTAGCTAATATTATCGGAGAAAATGTAGTTGTGGGCGGAGTAAGAAGAACGGCAGAAATAATGCTTATCGATTATGACGATACGGACTGTATCGAGGCAAAGAGCAAACTGTATAAAAATATAGACGGTCAGTGGATTGTCGACAAGGACATAATTCACCGCTCAATGAGCAACAATTCAATTTACTACAGAAAAAAACCAACAAGAGAGCAACTGAGATGGCAGCTCGAACAAATGCGTTATTCTGGAGAGCCGGGCTGGGTTAATGAAGTGGCAGGAAACAGCAGAAGACCGAACATGAACGGAGTAAATCCGTGCGGAGAAATACTTTTGGACAATAAGGGACTGTGCAACCTGACTACCGTGAATGTTTATGCATTTGTTGATGAAGACGGCAAGCTTGATGAAAAAGCACTGCTGAATGCACAGCGTCTGTCGGCAAGGGCGGCATACAGGATGACTTGCGTTGAACTTGAACTTTCTCAGTGGGACAGAGTGCAGCAAAGAGATAAAATTACAGGATGTTCATTGACAGGATGGCAGGACATGGTCAATGCTGCGGGATTTGATAGAGAACAGCAAGCAGAGCTTTTAAGAAAATTGAGAGATGCTGCAAAAGACGAATCTGAACGCTACTCAAATGAAATAGGAGAAAGTGCTCCGATTCTTGTTACGACAATTAAACCTGAAGGGACATTGTCACAGCTTCCTGGAGTATCCAGCGGAGTGCACTACTCTCATTCTCCGTACTATGTGAGAAGGGTGAGAATCAACAGCCACGATCCTCTGGTTAAGGTTTGTGAAGAGCTGGGATATAAAATATATCCTGAAGTAGGACAGGAAATGAAAACATGTACTACAAAAGTTATTGAATTCCCCGTAAAAGCACCGGACGGAAAAACAAAGTATGATGTAAATGCCATAGAGCAGCTTGAAAATTATAAATTATTCATGGAAAATTACGTTGATCACAACTGTTCCATAACAGTACATGTAAGAGACAACGAATGGGAACAGGTTGAACAGTGGATATGGGATAACTGGGATGATGTGGTTGCACTTTCGTTCTTATCCCTTGATGACAGCTTCTATCAGCTAATGCCGTATGAATCAATTACCGAAGATGAATACATTAATCTTAAGAAAGAGATGAAGCCTTTCATTCCGTCTTTGTTAAGCAAGTATGAAAAGCAGGAAGAGGAACTGGATATAGGAAATGAAGGCTGTGATTCAGGAATCTGCCCGATTAGATAATAATTTATATAGGTTATTTAAAATTAATATTAAGAACAATAATATGAGTATCTGTTACACTAATTTCTTAGTGCAACAGATACTGTTTTACATGGTCATTATTTTAAGAACAACTTTTGCTGTATTTTTAAAATCTTCTATATTGAGTCTTTCGTCTGTGGTGTGGGCAAGCTCCATGCCGGCACCAATATTTACGGTGGTTATTCCATTTAAGTTGTATATGTTGGCATCACTTCCGCCGCCGGAAGGTATTTTTGATACTTCAATACCAAGATACTCACATACATCCGAAATCATTTTAATATGTTCATCTTCAGGGTCAAGTACAAATGAATAATAGCAGTTTTCAGTGCTGTATTCCAGTTTTGCTCCGTATTTTTCACATGCTGATTTCAGGCATCCTATCATGTGTTCGGTCTGCTCATTTAATTTGTCAACGGAACGGCTTCTTGCTTCCGCTACGATTTCGACCAGCGGAGATACTATGTTGGTAGGCCCTTCTGCGTTGAACGTTCCTATGTTCGCGGTTGTTTCCGAATCGACTCTAAGAAGCTTCATATTTGAAACTGCTTCTGCGGCAACCATTATGGCGCTTATTCCGTCTTCGGGGTGTGCACCAGCATGAGCTGTTTTTCCCTTAATTTTGGCAGATATCCTTGTCTGACCCGGAGCTTCCGTGATAATTGTGCCGGGACCTCCTCCGCTGTCAATAACTATTCCTTTTTTTGAGCTGAGTTTTGAAAATTCAACTTGCTTGACTCCGTTTACGCCGCCTTCTTCGCAGATTGAAAATACTATTTCCATGGGTCTGTGGGGAAGATCATTTTCCTTAATTGTTCTTAACGCTTCTAAGATTGCGACAACACCGGCCTTGTCATCTCCTCCGAGTATGGTGTCTCCTTTGCTTTTTATGTAATTTTCTTCTATGTAGGGCTCAATTCCGATTCCCGGAGTTACTGTATCTATGTGTGCACTGAAAAGCATGGTTTCACTGTTATTTGTGCCCGGTATGAAACAATATATATTGTTTCCGTTGGAATTTAATTTTTTCCCTGCTTCGTCCGTGTAAACTTCCAGTCCTAATTTTTTAAAGTCTGCAATTATTCTTTCGCCAATGGCTTTTTCATTCCTGGTTTCGCTGTCAATTTTCACATATTCCATAAAAGTATCCAGCAAACGTTCGTTATTTATCATAGGAGCCTCCTGTATTTGTTTATTCTATTATACAACATAACAGGGCTTATACAATAGTTTTAAGCAGAGAACAATGTCGGAAATTCATTCAAAATTAATATTAAATTTATTTAAAATTAATACTAATATTATGTTAATATTAAGGCAAACGTGGTATAATATATTTATGCATTTNNGCAGTTTCTAACGTCTCACAGAAAATTACCTGCGAAACGTAAGGAAACTATATAAGTTTCAGGGAGCAAATATGTTTGATATACAGGAAGAATTAAAGAAAGTGCCTGATAACCCAGGAGTTTACCAAATGAAAAACATGTTTGGCGAAATCATATATGTGGGTAAGGCAAAAAACTTAAAAAAGAGAGTGAGACAATATTTCCAGTCAAAAAACCACTCGCCGAAAATAGAGGCGATGATAGGAAATATTGCCGAATTCGAATACATAATCGTCGACAATGAGGTGGAAGCGCTAATACTTGAGGCAAATTTGATCAAGAAGCACAGACCTAAATACAACACGCTGCTTAGAGATGACAAGCAGTACCCGTATATAAAAATTTCTGTCCAGGAAAAATATCCGAGAATTTATAAGGTAAGGGAAGTAAAGAGAGACGGAGCAAAATATTTCGGTCCGTATCCCAGCGCCTATGCCGTCAATGAAATTATTGACATTATCGGAAATTTATACAAGCTAAGGAAGTGTTCCTTAAAGCTGGACGGTACAAAAAAGAATCAAAGGCCTTGCCTGAATTACCACATTAACAGATGTACGGCGCCGTGCATGGGCATTGTTGATTCAAAGGAATACAGGGAAGAGGTAAATAAGGCGATAAGTTTTTTAAACGGCGGAGAAGAAGAACTTATTAAATCCCTGACAGAAAAAATGAAGGCTGCATCTGAGGCCCTTGATTTTGAAGCTGCGGCAAAATACAGAGATCAGATAAAAGCGTTGGAAATAATATCGGAAAAGCAGAAAATTGTATCTGCAAATACCAGCATAGATCAGGATGTAATCGGCAGCGCCATGGGCGTAGAGGAAGCATGTATTCAGATTTTCTTTATACGCAACGGCAAAATCATGGGAAGAGAGCACTACCTGCTGACTAATATTGAAAATGAAACAAGGGAAGAAATTCTTAGTTCATTTTTATCACAATTTTATACGGGAACTGTGTATGTTCCTAAAGAAATTTACATTGAAGCCGACATTGAAGATAGAGGGATTTTTGAAAAACTGCTGTCTGAAAAAAGAGGCAACAAAGTTTCCGTGAAGGTTCCGGTAAAAGGGGACAAGAGCATGCTGATTAAAATGATAAAGAAAAATGCTCTTGAGATTTTGGAAAAAGGAAGCCAGAGAATTAAGAGAAACCTGAATGAAAGTATGCAGGCTGTGGAAGAATTAAAAGATATTCTTGGACTGGATGAAGTGCCGTTCAGGATTGAAGCATATGATATTTCAAACATTCAGGGAGTTGAATCTGTAGGATCGATGGTGGTTTTTGAAAAAGGAATTGCAAGCAAGAGCAATTACAGACGTTTCAGAATTAAAACCGTAAAAGGTCCAAATGATTACAAAAGCATGGAAGAGGTGCTGGAAAGACGTATTAACAGAGGACTTGACAGAAGTGACATGAAGGGATTCAATAAAATGCCGGATTTAATATTAATTGACGGAGGAAAAGGACAAACTAACATTGCGGAAGAAGTTATTTACAATTATGGATTAAATATACCTGTTTGTGGAATGATAAAGGATGACAAGCATACTACAAGAGGACTGATTTATAATAATAAAGAAATAGAGTTTAATAAGACAGACAGGGTGTATCGTTTAATTTACAGGATTCAGGAAGAGGCGCACAGGTTTGCCATTGAATATCACCGCAATTTAAGAGATAAATCTTTGTTTAAATCANNATATTGAAAATATCGGAGAGAAAAGAAAAATTAACTTGCTGAAGGAATTCGGCTCTGTTGAAAATATTAGAACCAAAAATGTTGAAGAACTGGCAGAAGTTGCAGGAATGAACGTTAAAGCTGCCGAATCGGTATTCAATTATTTTCACAGCAATATAAATTGATAATTAATAAATAGGATGGTAACAACATGCAGTATGTAAAACTTGAGGATTTAGTAAGCTATGTAAATTTAGAGCCTGTTTATTATCCGGAGGACGTGCAGTCCAGAATTTATACGCCGGAAATAATAAGGCCGGGTCTTCAGATAGCGGGTTATTTTGATTGGTTTTCATTTGAGAGAGTTCAGGTAATGGGCAAAGCAGAGATGTTTTATTTAAAAACATTGGATGAAGATGTTAAAAAGCAAAGACTGGATAAATTTTTCAGCTTTCCGATACCTGCTTTAATAATCGCAAATGAAATGGCCGTTGATGAAGATTTTATTCACTATGCGAAAAAATATAACAGGCCCATTTTTACGTCAAATGAAAAAACAGATAAGCTGGTTAATATACTCATTAATTTTTTGGAAGAAGAATTAGCCGAAGAGACTACTATTCACGGTGTGTGCCTTGAAGTATTCGGTGTTGGTGTTTTAATAAAGGGAAAGAGCGGAATAGGCAAAAGTGAAACTTCTCTTGAACTCATTAACAGAGGGCACCGCCTTGTTGCCGATGATGCGGTTATTATCAAGAAGCTTGACAACAGATTGAAGGCAACATGCCCGGAACTTACACAGCACCTTATGGAAATAAGGGGCATAGGCATACTTGATATAAAGCATTTGTTCGGTGTGGGATCCATAAGAATAGAACAGTTTGTGGAAATTGTAATAGAGCTGGAAGAATGGGACGAAAATAAGGAATATGACAGAATAGGCAGTGATGAAGATTACACGGAGATACTGGGTATTAAAGTTCCTACTGTTGTAATTCCGGTGAGACCGGGAAGAAATGTTTCCGCCATCATCGAAATAGCGGCTAAAAATTACAGACAGAAACTGTTGGGATACAATCCGTTGGAAACATATAATAAGAGGTTTCGTAATCTTGTAAGGTAGAAATATTATGAAATTTTTGCAATTAAATTTGAAAGTTTAAGAAATAATTCATTACTTAAAGACAGAAATTATTGTGAAATAAGCGGTCTTTCATTTGTATTATACATAAATTTAATATTGCTGAATAAACAAAACGGCAAAACGTTAACACAAAATTATTCAATTTTTTGTGGTTGCAATTAATTTTTCTTTGGGATATAATCTTATGTGTATGGATTTTTTATAACGAGGCGAAATATTGTCTCACCTATGCAGGTGGCGGGAAACCTTGTAGCTGTTCAAACGGCGGGGATACACTCGTCTCGCTGAAATGGTGATGTAATTGATTTTATTACTTCCGTTGTTATAAAAATAGCATTAATGGTTACATTATATATTAATAATTTATATAGGAGGATATATAAATGTCAAAAGTTATGAAAACTATGGATGGAAATACTGCTGCTGCAGATATCTCATATGCCTTTACAGATGTTGCGGCTATATTTCCGATAACACCATCTTCTCCAATGGCTGAACTTGCTGATGAATGGGCAGCTCATGGAAGAAAAAATATTTTTGGACAAACTGTCAAAGTTGTAGAAATGCAATCAGAAGGTGGCGCTGCAGGAGCTGTTCACGGTTCATTGCAGGCAGGTGCATTAACAACTACTTATACAGCTTCGCAGGGATTATTGTTAATGATTCCAAATATGTATAAAATTGCAGGAGAATTATTGCCTGCTGTGTTCCATGTTACAGCAAGAGCAATTGCAGGACATGCATTGTCAATATTTGGTGACCATTCAGATATTATGGCTGCAAGACAGACCGGATTCGCATTATTAGCATCCAGTAGTGTTCAGGAGGCAATGGATCTGGGAGGGGTTGCACACTTAGCCACTCTTAAAACAAGAGTTCCATTTGTACATTTCTTTGATGGATTTAGAACATCTCATGAAATTCAGAAAATTGAAGTTATTGATTATGATGATTTAGCTAAGTTAGTTGATATGGACGCTGTTAAGGAATTCAGAAGCAGAGCATTAAATCCGGAACATCCTGTAACAAGAGGTACAGCACAAAACCCGGACATATTCTTCCAGGCCAGAGAGGCTTCAAATAAATTCTATGAATCAGTGCCGGATGTAGTTGCTGACTATATGAAAGAAATTGAAAAGATTACAGGAAGAGAATATAAACCATTTAATTATTATGGAGCACCTGATGCTGAAAACATAATAATTGCAATGGGTTCAGTGACTCAAACCGCTGAAGAAGTAATTGATTACTTGAATGCCAAGGGAGAAAAAGTAGGTATAGTTATAGTTCACTTATACAGACCTTTCTCATCAAAATATTTCTTTGATGTTATGCCAAAGACTGTTAAAAAAATAGCTGTTCTTGACAGATGCAAAGAATCAGGCTCAGTTGGAGAACCTTTGTACTTAGATGTTAAGTCATTGTTCTACGAAAAAGAAACTCAGCCTGTAATAGTTGGAGGAAGATACGGATTAGGTTCTAAAGATACAACTCCTGCTCAGATATTTGCAGTATACAACAACTTAAAACAGGATAAACCAAAGAACAACTTCACAATCGGTATAGTTGATGATGTTACATTTACTTCATTAGAAACTCCGGAGGTTGTAAACACATCGGCTCTGGGAACAGTTAGATGTAAATTCTGGGGACTTGGTTCAGACGGTACAGTCGGAGCTAATAAAGATGCAATCAAAATTATCGGAGACCATACAAATATGTATGCTCAAGGATACTTCTCATATGATTCCAAGAAATCAGGCGGTGTTACTGTATCACACTTAAGATTCGGTAAACAGCCTATCAGATCAACTTATTTAATAGACGAAGCCGATTTTGTTTCATTGTCACAGCAATCATATATTGCAAAATATGATGTGCTTACCGGACTTAAAAAGGGCGGAACATTCTTATTAAATACAATCTGGTCAAAGGATGAACTGGAAGAAAAATTACCAGCTAAATATAAAAGATATCTGGCAGAAAAGAAAATCAACTTCAATATAGTAAATGCAACTAAAATAGCTCATGAAATAGGCTTGGGAAACAGAACAAACATGATAATTCAAGCTGCATTCTTCAAATTAGCGGATGTTATTCCTGTTGAAGATGCGGTTGAATATTTAAATAACATTATTGTTAAATCTTACGGCAAAAAAGGTGAAGCAGTAGTAAATATGAACAAAGAAGCTGTTCAAAAAGGTATTACGGAATTAGTTAAAGTTGAAATTCCGGAATCCTGGAAAAATGCAACTGATGATGTTAATGCAAACAGCGGTCTTGCAGTACCGTTTACAGAAGAAGAAAAACCGGAATTCATCAAAAATGTTGCTGATGTTATGAACAGACAAGAAGGAGACAGCCTGCCTGTAAGTACATTTGCCGGTATAGAAGACGGTACATTCCCGTCAGGAACAGCAGCATATGAAAAGAGAGGAATTGCAGTAGAAGTTCCGAAATGGGTAGCTGAAAACTGTATTCAGTGTAATCAATGCTCATTTGTTTGTCCTCACGCTGTAATCAGACCGACATTATTAAATGAAAATGAGAAATCAAATGCTCCTAAATCATTTGAAACTCTTAAAGCAATAGGCAAAGGTCTTGAAGGATTGGAATACAGACTTCAAATAAGCCCTCTGGATTGTACAGGTTGCGGAAACTGTGCAGATATCTGCCCTGGCAAGAAAGGAAACAAGGCACTTGTTATGACTCCTATTGCCGAGGAAGTTGAAACAGGAGTTTCGAACTGGAAATATGCTACTGAAAAAGTTACTATTAAAGATAATCTGATGGATAAAGTTTCTGTAAAAGGAAGCCAGTTCTGCAAACCGTATGTTGAATTCTCAGGTGCTTGCGGCGGCTGCGGAGAAACTGCTTATGTTAAAACTATTACACAGTTGTTCGGTGATAGAATGATGATAGCCAATGCTACAGGATGTTCATCAATCTGGGGAGCTTCAGCACCGGCAACTCCATATACAAAAGATGCGAACGGAAGAGGTCCTTCATGGGCTAATTCATTGTTCGAAGACAATGCGGAATACGGATTTGGTATGGCAACAGCCGTAAGACAGATGAGAGACAGCATCCAATTGTCAATTGACAACTTGATGGGAAAAAATATAACTCAGGAAGTAAAGGATGCATTTAACGAATGGGTTGCAACAAAGAATAACGGTGAATTGTCAAGAGCTGCATCTGAAAAAGTTGTTGCTGCACTGGAAGGATTTACTCCATGCAGTGAATGCGCAGCAGATGTTAAAAATATATTAGAAAAGAAAGATTTCCTTGTTAAGAAGTCTCAATGGATAATCGGCGGAGACGGATGGGCATATGACATCGGATACGGCGGATTAGACCATGTACTTGCATCAGGCGAAGACGTAAATGTTCTTGTAATTGACACTGAAGTTTATTCAAATACAGGCGGCCAGTCGTCTAAAGCAACTCAGACAGCTGCGGTTGCCAAATTCGCGGCTTCAGGTAAGAGAATTAAGAAAAAAGACCTTGGTATGATAGCTGCAACATATGGCTATGTATATGTAGCACAGGTTGCCATAGGTGCTGACAAGAACCAGTTCTTAAAGGCATTAAAAGAAGCTGAAAGCTATGACGGACCATCATTAATCATCGCTTACGCTCCATGTATCAACCACGGTATTAAAGCAGGAATGGGCAAGACAGTAGACAGAGAAAAGAAAGCTGTTGAAGCCGGATACTGGCACTTATACAGATTCAACCCGCTTCTTAAAGAAGANNGGGCAGTTCTTTTTAAGAACTGCCCTTTTTGTTTTGTTTCAATAAAGTTTGTCATTATATTAACATATTAGTCTGCCAATAAATATAAATGGAGTTAAAAATTGCTGTGATTTACTCTTTTCTTTGCTAAACTACTGCCGTGTGTTATAATGTGGATAGCATATAAATTTTATGGTGGGATTATGGAAGATAATATATCACAAAAAAAATCATATACAAGAGTAATTGACTATATAAAAAAGCAGATAGCTGTCGGTGGGTTAAGAACGGGGGAAAGGCTGCCGTCTGAAAGGGAATTGTCTGAAATCCTGGGCATAAGCAGGAATTCCGTTAGGGAGGCTATCAGGACATTAGATTTCATGGGTGTGGTTTCAAGCCAGCACGGTGCGGGAAACTATCTTACGGGAAACTTTGAAAAAAATATGATAGAATCAATGTCTATGATGTTTATGCTCAATCAGATCAGGTACCATCAGATAAGCCAGTTAAGGCGAGGGTTGGAGCTGGAGGCATTGATGATTGCCATAGACAATGCTACGGAACAGGAAATAAGCAAATTGGTTCAAATAAATTCAGAGCTTGAAAATCAAACAGAAAAAGACAATGTTATTCTGGACAAACAATTGCATTACAACATTGCGATTGCTTCCGGTAATACCTTGATTATTAATATTCTGCAGGCTCTTTCAGAAGTTATGGACAAGTTTATCGCAGACCTAAGAAGTGAGATTCTTGTTCAGGAAGACAGCAGGAAACAGCTTCAAGATGCGCATAATGAAATTGTGAGAAGTCTGGTGCTCAAGGATAAAACTATGGGATTTAATGCAATCAACAAACACTTCAGTGTAATTGACGAGAAACTTAAAAGATATAAATAAAATGTTAAAAAAAAGACTTTTATTGACACAGATGCAGACTGAAAGTATAATGTAACAAAAGTGGTACTACCAATTAAACGATAGTTATTCTCTCTATGTTTTTCATCAAAGTGGTACTACCAATATTTCAATCATGATTGGTAATAAATTTTTTAATCATTTTAGAGAAAGGGAAAAGGTAATCATATGAACATTTTAGTTTGTATCAAACAAGTTCCTGAAACAAATAAGGTGGAAGTGGATCCGGTAACAGGTGTGCTGAAAAGAAACGGTGTGGAATCAAAAATGAACCCGTATGACTTATATGCCATTGAAACAGCTCTGAGAATAAGAGAGCAAAAAGGCGGTACGGTGAGTGTTATTACAATGGGACCTCCTCAGGCGGAAAGCGTTGTCAAAGAAGCTTTTGCCATGGGCGCTGATAAAGGTATTTTGATTTCTGACAGAAAGTTTGGAGGAGCAGATGTTTTGGCAACAAGTTATACAATTTCGCAGGGAATCAAAAAATCCGGTATATTCGATTTGATACTGTGCGGAAAGCAGACAACTGACGGTGACACAGCTCAGGTAGGTCCGGAAATTTCTGAATGGTTAAATGTGCCAAGTGTTTCAAATGTAAGTAGGATTGTTGAAGTTCAGGAAACTGACATAGTGATAGAGATGGATATGACACACGATTTAGAAGTGGCAAAGGTAGGATTTCCATGCCTTTTAGCGGTTGATAAAGATATTTTTATGCCGAGGCTTCCCTCTTATATTAAGAGACAGGAAACAATGAACAGGGAAGTTACGATTATAACATTTGATGATTTGGATGACAGGAATGAACTCCACTATGGACTTAACGGTTCTCCTACACAGGTTCAGAGAATTTTTCCGCCTTCCGTAAATTCTCAAAGGGAAATGTTGAAGGGAACGGGGACAGAGCTTACTGATAAATTATTAAACAAATTAAGAGAACTAAAATTTGTGTAGGAGGTAGTTATGGCGAAATTAGTTATAAACCAAGCAAAAATAGGCAACATTCAGGAATTGATAAGCATATGCCCTTTTGGAGCCCTGGAAGAAAAAAACGGCTGTGTTCAAATAAATGCAGCCTGCAAGATGTGCAGACTATGTGTTAAAAAAGGTCCTGAAGGTGCTGTGGAATATGTGGAAGATGAAGCTACAGAGTCAATTGACAAAAGTTTATGGAATGGAATAGCAGTATATGCAGATCATATTGACGGTGAAATTCATCCGGTAACATATGAATTGATAGGCAAGGCAAGGGAACTTGCAGCGAAAATAAATCACCCAGTATATGCTGTTATGACGGGCAGCAATATTGAGGAACAGTGCCGTGAAATTCTTCATTATGGTATTGATAAAGTATTTGTTTATGATGATGAAGAATTGGCGAGATTTAAAATAGAGCCATATACTGCTGTGTTTGAAGACTTTGTCAACTATGTAAAACCAACCGCAATATTAGTGGGGGCGACACCTGTTGGACGTCAGCTGGCTCCGAGACTTGCAGCAAGACTGCGTACAGGGCTTACGGCAGACTGTACTCAGCTTGAAATAAATGAAAATACTGATTTGGTGCAGATAAGACCTGCTTTTGGCGGAAATATTATGGCACAGATTTTAACTCCCAATAAAAGACCTCAAATGGCAACTGTAAGATATAAAGTTATGGATGCACCTGAAAGAAATAAAGAAGAAAGCGGTGAAATAGTCAACTGCGAAATATCATCTGATAAATTAAAATGCAATGTTGATGTTCTTGATATAATTCCGAAAGAAAAAGAGCAGTTTATTGAGGCTTCGGATGTACTGGTAGTGGCTGGGAGAGGAATCAAGAAAGAAGAAGATTTAAAAATGGTTCAGGAGCTGGCTGATTTATTGGGAGGTCAGATNNACAATGGCCGAAGCGGGGTGGATCGAGGCAAAACGCCAGGTCGGGCTAAGTGGAAGAACAGTCAGACCAAGGTTGATAATCACATGCGGAGTATCAGGTGCGATTCAGTTTGTGGCAGGCATGAATAATGCCGAGCAGATAATAGCGATTAATAAGGATGAAAATGCTCAGATTTTTAAAACTGCTCACTATGGGCTGGTAGGAGATTTGTATGAGATTATTCCGGAATTAATCGAGAAAATAAAATCAGGCAGGGAGGTATAAGGATGAGCTACAAGAAATTAGATCAGGGAGATTTGAGATATATACAGAGTATTATAAATGATCCTGAAAGAATTCTTTTCGGAGATTGTATTAATGAAGAATACAGCCACGATGAGCTGAGCGATACTACAAGCTATCCTGATGCAGTGGTTAAAGTAACTTCTACCGAGGAAATTTCGAAAATAATGAAATATGCTTATGACAATAATATACCGGTTACGCCGAGGGGTTCGGGAACCGGACTGGTCGGCGCTTCTGTGGCTATGGAACACGGAATCATGATTGACACAACTCTTATGAATCATTTTCTGGAGCTTGATGAAACCAATTTGACTTTAACCGTGGAGCCTGGAGTTCTGCTGATGGAAATTGCTGCTTACGTGGAAGAAAGGGATTTGTTCTATCCTCCGGATCCGGGCGAAAAATCGGCTACAATCGGAGGAAACATAAGCACGAATGCCGGTGGAATGAGAGCCGTCAAATATGGTGTCACAAGAGACTATGTGAGAGGGCTTGAAGTGGTTCTGCCAAACGGAAAAGTCGTTGAGCTTGGCGGAAAGGTTGTTAAAAACAGCACAGGCTACGCATTGAAAGATTTGATGGTGGGCTCGGAAGGAACTCTTGGAATAATTACAAAAGCTGTTTTAAAATTGATCCCGCTGCCTAAAAAGGCAATCAGTCTCCTGATTCCATTTCCAACATTGGAGCAGGCAATCGGGACGGTGCCTTTGATAGTTAAATCAAAATCAATTCCTACAGCGATTGAATTTATGCAGAGAGAAGTTATAATTGACGCTGAAAAATATTTAGGCAAGAAGTTCCCGGATAACAGTGCAGATGCGTATTTACTGCTTAAATTTGACGGAAATTCAACGGAAGAAATTGAAAAAGCATATGACAGCGTGGCACAGATATGCCTGCAGCAAGGCGCAATTGACATATTGATTTCGAATACAACCGAAAGGGAGGAATCAATATGGAAAGCAAGAGGAGCTTTTCTTGAAGCAATAAAAGGGTCTACGACATATATGGACGAAGTGGATGTGGTTGTGCCGAGAAGTTCGGTTAATGAAATGGTGGAGTATATTCACAATTTATATAAAGAAGTAAATATACGCATAAAAAGTTTTGGGCATGCGGGTGACGGAAACCTTCATGCATATGTACTGAAAGATGATTTAAGCGAAGAGGAATGGCAAAAAAGAATGACAGAAGCAATGGACAAAATTTATAATAAAGCAAGAGATTTGAATGGACAGGTGTCGGGAGAACATGGAATCGGCTATGCGAAGAAATCTTACCTGATGGCTTCACTGGATCCCGAAATTGTGAATTTAATGAATGGCATAAAAGAAGCCTTTGATCCTAAAAACATACTGAATCCTCACAAAGTATGTCAGATATAAGAGGCCGTCATGAATTATATTTTTCAACTGGTTATTATATTTATAATAACTTTCGTAGGGGAAGTTTTGTATAAATTTATACCATTGCCCATTCCGGCAAGCATATACGGCTTATTGCTAATGTTTATATGCTTAAAAACAAAGATTATAAAACTTGAACAGGTTAAATCAGCAGGAGACCTGCTCCTGGATGTAATGCCGATAATGTTCATGCCTGCTGCAGTGGGGTTGATAACAATCTGGAAGGACGTGCTTCATATAGTGATTCCGATGATAATCATAACACTGCTTACAACGGTACTTGTCATGGCAGCTACCGGCAAAATAACGGATTTTATTTTAAAGAAGGATGAGGGCGAAGAAGTATGAAAGAAGTAATGAGCAATTCAGTTTATTTTGGTGTAGCTGTAAGCTTGTTAGCATATATTGCCGGAATTCAGCTGAAGAAAAAGTTTAAATTGAGTATTTTAAATCCGCTGCTTGTTTCCATAGTGCTTGTGATTGCATTTCTTATAACATTTGATATAGATTATGAAAGTTACAGTCATGGCGGAAAATATATAAGTTATTTTTTAACTCCTGCGACGGTATGCCTTGCAATCCCATTATATCAGCAGCTTGATCTGCTTAAAAAGAATTTTAAGGCTATAATGATTGGTATTCTGACGGGTGTTTTAACAAGTCTGTTGAGCATTTTAGTTTTATCTGTGTTATTCAAACTGTCACATGAACTTTATGTTACACTGCTTCCTAAATCCATTACAACGGCAATAGGGATTGCTGTTTCGGAGGAACTTGGCGGCATAAACACCATCACGGTTGCAGTCATAGTTTTGACGGGGATATCAGGAAATGTTATGGGAGAAGGAGTGTGCAGGCTGTTTAAAATAAAAAATCCTATTTCTGTAGGTCTTGCACTCGGTACATCATCCCATGCCATAGGAACAGCGAAAGCACTTGAACTTGGAGAAGTTCAGGGAGCTATGAGCAGCCTGTCAATTGCTGTTTCAGGGCTTCTGACGGTTGCTCTTGCTCCTACATTTGCAAATTTTTTATAGCATTATAATTCAAATTCTAATGAAAATGTATATTTATGTTGTAGTATATATGGAAGTGTAGTAAAATAATGATGATGCAGCAGGCGATATTAACAGAAAAGGAAATAAGGAGAGAGAATATGGCTAAAAGAGCAATCAGCTTATTGCTGGTCGGACTCATGTTAATTTTAACGCTTACAGGGTGCGGCACAAATGAATTAGGTTATTTGAAATTATCGAAGGAGATAGGCAGCATAACACAATACAAATTCAGCAACAGCACACAGCTGAAAGTATCAGGCGTTTCCGAGGATGATTACAACATTGATTTAAGTATGGAAGGTACAGCGAATATAGAAAATTTAAATTCAATGTATATGGACATGGAGGTCATGTTTAAATTCAATGATATGGAAAATGAGCATCCAATTAAGTTTATAATGGACGGCAATAAGATGTATGTTTCCAAAAATGCAATATTGGAAATAATAAAACTTGAGGAGAAGTACAACGGAACTCAGGAAAATGCGAAGGTTATCGATAAATTATACAATGTTGAATTAAAAGACGCAGAATATATTTTAATATACGACATGAGCGAAGATTACAGCGTGGTGGATGAATCAAGCTACAAGGACATGTATGATAGCGCGATGGATTATTTAACATCAGCTTTTAAAGGATTTGATACCAAGCTGGTAACTAAAACAAACAACGGTTATGCGATAGAACTGACATCTGAAGGTGCTGTGGCTTTTATCGAAAGACTGATTAAGTATGTAAGCGAAAACAAGGCTCTTGTTTTTGATGAAACTGTAAATTACTTTGAAAACATATATGACGACATGAACATTCAGGAATCTGAAGGTGTCACAGAAGACGACAAAGAGGCATTCATTTCTGAATTAAAAGAAGGCCGCCAGGAATTTTATGACTTTGTGGACAAAGCAGTATTGTTTATGGAGTCAGGAGAATTTAAAACATACGAAGACATGATTGCAGGAAGCAAGTTTAAAGATGAAATCAGCAAAAAAGGTAATTCTTATGTGCAGAATATTCAAGGTGAGCTGACAGTTAAGGATGTAATTGCGGCAAATCTCAATACAAGCACAGAAATAACTCCTGTTGATATTGAGAGAACATCAATTTCAGCAAAGTCCATAACTTTAGATGAAGTTGAAAATAAGTATGATATTATTCAAAATGAAATTAATCCGATGAATAAAATCGAATTAAACTGGTATCCCGAAGACTCTGATGCCGATGTCAGCAAGTACAGGATGGACGGAAAAACAGAGTGGGATTATCAGCCGTATGTGATAATTGATGGCAGATTGTATCTTCCTTTAAGATACATCGGCGAATCATTCGGAGAAGAAGTTCAGTGGGACAATGAAACCCAAAAGGCATATGTGGTAAGTGGCAGTGAAAAAATTGATATGACAGGCGTATTAGTTGATGATACCACAATGGTAAAAATAAGAGATTTTGAAAAGCTTGGATATAAAGTAGATTTTGTTCAAAACGACGAATTATCAACGGCAACAATAGAAAAATAAAATAAAAAAGTACTGCTGCATAGAAATACAAACTGTCACATGGACGCCGAAGACTTGGCTTGATGAGTTCATCAAGAGCAAGTCTTCGGCGTCCTTTAGGATTAGTGGATATTCATATTTACATAGATGGGAGCTTGGTGCTGAGTCGGATGACACAACTTCCCTGCCGGTGAAGTATTCTGATCTTTAAAAAAATAAATTTATAAGTTTCTTGTAATTATGATGATTATGTCATAATTTAGAATTTTAAGTACTGCCAGGCCGAATATTAATCAACTGGTTTTTTTTTCTGTTGATTATGTTGGGGAATTACAATATAATTAATTAATAAAATTAATTCAGACCGATGAAAAAGTTGCCTGCTTTGCTGCCCGTTCAGGCAGTCAATTCTAACATATTTCTGTACAAGCGACCGAAGCCTTCACGACTGCGCCTTGCAGGATGAACTTTTTCAACAGCCTACATTTTGATAATAAATGAAAGGGATACAAATGATAAGAATAAAAATAAATGAAGCAGCTGAAATTTTAAATGCTCACTGTATCGGCAGTTTTGATTCGGACAAATACATATGTGGTGTAAGCATAGATTCAAGAAAGGTTTCTAAAGATAATTTGTTCGTTCCCATAAAGGGAATGATGACAAACGGGCACAGCTATATCAACGATGCCATTAAGAACGGCGCCGTTGCAACGCTGTGGAACAAGGATGAACCTAATCCACCTGCTGATGTGGCAGTGCTTTTAGTCGATGATACCATAAAGAGCCTGCAGGATTTAGCTTTATTCTACAGAAATAAATTGCAGACAAAAATTGTTGGTGTTACCGGAAGTAACGGAAAGACATCGACAAAGGACATAACGGCTGCCATATTGTCACAAAAGTTTAAAACACAAAAAACCATGGGCAACTACAATACAGAAATCGGAGTTCCGTACACGCTTTTAAGTCTGGATGAGGACTGCGAAGCGGCAGTAATAGAAATGGGAATGGAGAAAAAGGGTGAAATAGACTTTTTAACACACCTGGTACAGCCTGATGTGGGGATAATCACCAGTGTTGGCCTTGTCCATATAGACAATTTTCCTTCTATTGAGGAAATAGCAAAAGCAAAGCTTGAAATTGTAGCTGGCATAAAAGATGACGGGCTGTTCATTTACTTTGGGGATGATCCGTTAATTGAAAAGACGGTTAAAAACACTAAAATCAGACCAGCCATAAGAAAACAGACATTCGGAATGAAGGAATTTAATACGATGTATCTTAAAGAATTCAGCGAAAGCCTGGATGGGATAACATTTAAGGTGAATGATGAAAGCTTTGGTGAGCTTCATGCCGACATACTGGGTAAACATCAGTCATTAAATTCAATGNNCAATGGCGGCAATGCTTGCTGCAAAGGAACTGGGGATGACTCCGGAAGAAATAAGGCTCGGATTATTGAAGATAGAAAAGACGGGACTTAGAAACGAAATAATTAAGATAAATAGCTGCACAATACTTAATGACTGCTATAAATCAAATCCGGTGAGCATAAAGGCAGCTCTGGAAATATTTGAGCTTATGCAGTCCGGCAAAAAGATCGTGGTTCTTGGTGACATGCTGGGATACAGGGAAATGAGCCATGACATGCATTACAATGTGGGAAAAGATCTTGCCGCACATAAAATAGACGAGCTTGTTACAATCGGGCAGGAAGCAAAATACATGGCTGAGGGTGCAAGAGAGAATACTGAAATCAAGAGCATCATCGAGTTTGACACCAAGGAAGAGGCAACCGAGTATCTGAAAAAATACATGAAGGAAGACTGTTCAATTTTAATAAAGGGATCGAGATTTCTAAAGCTTGAATATATAGCAACTACACTAAAGGATTTGGAGGAAAATTAATGAAGACTAAATTAGCTATATTGTTTGGAGGTAAATCAGACGAATATTCTGTTTCGCTGCATTCTGCTGCTGCAATAATTAAGAATGTGCCGGAAGAATTGTTTGACGTAATATTGATTGGAATAACTCAGGAAGGCAAGTGGTTTTTATACGAAGGTACAGCGGATAAAGTAAATGACGACACATGGCACAAGGGAAATCTGAACCCTGTATTGCTGAATATGGGAAATGATTTTAAAGGATTTATAAAACTGGATATAAATTCAGGTACATTTGAAAGAATAGAAACGGACTGCATATTTCCGGTGCTGCACGGCAGAAACGGTGAAGACGGAACTATTCAGGGACTCTGTCAGATGACTGGAATTCCTTTTGTTGGTTGTGACATGACTTCGTCAGCGGTGTGCATGGACAAGGAATTTACTCACGTTATATGCGAGGGTGCAGGAATTAAAACAGCGCCATACCTTACAGCTATAAACAGCAGCAGGCTTAATGTCAAAAAGCTTTATGAGCAGGCACTTGAAAAACTTTCACTTCCAATGTTCATAAAACCAGCAAACAACGGTTCATCCCTGGGAATAAGCAAAATAAGAAATTATGATGAGTTTGAAAAGGGAATTATGGAAGCTTTTCAATTTGACAGCAAGCTTATCATAGAAAGAATGATAGAAGGTTTTGAAATAGGTTGTGCCGTGGTAGGCAACGAAGAATTGATAATTGGCGAAGTGGATGAAATAGACACTAAAAACGACTTTTTTGATTATGTTGAAAAATACAGCCAGCACAATTCTAAAATTCACTGCCCGGCGCGAATCAGCGATGATTTAAGAGATGAAGCAAAACAAGTTGCCGAAAGGACATACAGAGCTTTGCGCTGCAAAGGCATGGCAAGGGTAGATATGTTTGTTACTCCTGAAAAGGAAATATATTTAAATGAAGTAAATACTATTCCGGGACTTACTGATTTGAGCAGATATCCTTCGATGCTTAAAAAGATAGGCATAGAGTACAAAGATTTAATTGTTAAGCTGGTAGAGCTTGCAATGGAAAAGAACGACAAATAAACAATGCAATATTATAACAATTGTAGGACGATAGCAAAAAAGGCATAAAATGCCTTTTTAAAGAACAACTGTTCATCTATTGTTCTGCTGTTGTTATTTTTTTAATCCTAATATAGCTCGCGCTTCATCGGGAGTCGCAACTTCACGTCTTAATTCTCTTGAAAGACGTGCAACCCTTTCAACAAGCTGTGCGTTTGATTTAGCCAGCTCGCCTTTTGTATAGTAAATGTTATCTTCAAATCCTGTTCTTGCATGACCGCCTAACATTATGGCCGCCATATTTAATGGAAGCTGATATCTTCCTACGCCGGCAACCGTCCAGGTTGAGCCTGCAGGTATTGATTCTACCATGTATAATAAGTCTCTCAGTTCTCCGCCCATTGCACCGGGGACACCAAGTACAAAATCAAAATGCATGGGAGTGTTGATTATTCCTTTTTTGGCAAAACGGATGGCAGTGTCGACCATACCCTTTTCAAAGCATTCTAACTCAGGTTTAACTCCAAGTTCATTCATGCGTTTAGCAAATAACCTGATATTTTCTTCTGTGTTCATGAATACATCATCTGCAAAGTTGCATGTTCCCATGCTAAGCGTAGCCATTTCTGGTTTTAATTCGATGGGCTGCATCCTCTGCTCCGGAGTATGCCATACTGCTCCTCCTGTTGAAGGCTGGAATATAATGTTACATTTGGCTTCGATTTTTTCTTTAATCTCTTTGTAAACTTCATAATCTTGCGTCGGATTTCCTTTGTTGTCTCTTGCGTGGACATGTACCATTGATGCTCCGGACAGGTAGCATTCATATGNNGGCTGCTGTTCTTTTGTTACTTCTGCTCCTGTCAAGCAGGCTGTAATAATTAATTTTTCCATTGTAACCTCCATAATTTTAATTTTTTGCCTGATATTATTTTACAATATTTGAATAATATAGTCAATCAGTTGTTAATATATTAATTATCTGAAACAATTTAAAAAAATATACAAATATACTGGAAAATATATTGCATTTATAGTATAACATATATCGAGACAAAAAATTAAATATTATGACAAACTTACACGGGAGATGAATTATGGACAGAGAATTAGCGCTAAATATAGTAAGGGTAACAGAAGCTGCCGCCTTAGGCTGTGGAAGATACATGGGCAGGGGAAACAAGGAAATAGCAGATCAGGCAGCAGTCGACGGAATGAGAAGCATGTTTCAGGTGCTTGATATTGCAGGAACTGTGGTTATAGGCGAAGGAGAGTTAGATGAAGCTCCTATGCTTTATATAGGTGAAAAAATCGGAACATGGGAAGATGGAGCGCCGGAAATTGATATTGCCGTGGATCCTCTTGACGGAACAAAACTTGTGGCAAAGGGACTTCCTGGAGCATTGGCTGTTGTTGCGGTGGCTCCGAAAGGATGCCTGCTTCACGCGCCTGATATGTACATGGACAAAATAGCTGCCGGTCCGAAGGCTAAGGGATGTATAGACATTATGTCTTCAATTGAAAAAAATCTTTACAATGTGGCAAAGGCACTGTATAAAGATATTACGGAAGTAACGGTAATCATGCAGGACAGGGAAAGGCACCAGGATTTAATAAACAGGGCAAGAAGCGTCGGAGCAAGAATTAAGCTGTTCGGTGATGGAGATGTTGCGGCTGCTATAGCTACATGCTTCAGTGATTCCGGAGTCGATATGTTCATCGGAAAAGGCGGAGCACCTGAGGGAGTTATTTCCGCTGCAGCCATCAAATGCCTTGGAGGTGAATTCCAGGGAATACTAAGACCAGATAACAAAGAAGAGGAAGAAAGATGCAGGGAAATGGTGGGAGAGAGCTGGAGCAGGGTTCTTACCATGGAGGATCTGGCAAAGGGCGACGATATAATATTTGCCGCTACAGGAGTATCTGACGGAGAGCTGTTAAAGGGCGTAAGATATATGGCGAACAACAGGGCGAGAACTTCTTCAATGGTAACACGTTCAAAATCGGGAACAATTCGTTTCATTGACACAACTCATTTTCTGGATAAAAAGCCGGATTATGCATATGTAAAATAAATATAAGTTCATTAATGTTATGTATGATGAGCGACAGCGAAGAATCCCGTGACCGTTCGGTGACCGGATTCTTCAGCTGTGATTAAAGACGAGTGCATTTAGTACGGGAATAGTTGTGCTTATAAGTTTATAAGTATACTACATTTACTTTCTTTCCCGCTTTTTTAAGTTCAACAATCAGGCTGTCAACGATGTTTTGCTTGATGTTGTACCCTATGGGGANNGGCGGGATTAACCGCTCTGCCGATGTAGAAATTTATGTGGGTCCCGATATCCGTAAGCATGCGGGTCAACATAGAGCAGCCGTCATAATCATCGTATCCGATTAAGGTTTCATAGCTGGATTTATTTAATTTTTTAATATTTTCCAGAGTCTTTCCGAGAGTGAGGACTCCTTCGGTAACAAGGTCAAAACCTTCCATGTAAGCCATGGGTGGAACATCATCCCTCATTGAATCCATATCTACCTGAAGTTCACTTCCAAGCTCACGTTCTGCGATGAGTGCCGTGGTTCCTCCGCATATTATTTTCATATTATCGCTTGTCTGCATTATTTCGGCAAGTTTTTTATCTAAGGATTTATCTGCCGGAGGTCCTATGAACAAATCAATAACTTCGGGCCTTCTCACTTTTACCGTAAGTATTGTCGTATCATCTCCAGGTTCATTGTTGTATAAATTGCTGCATACTCCGATGAAGTTTCCGTTAATGAGCTGCGCTGATTTATTCACGTTGTTAAGCTCTCTCAGATATTCGTTGACTTCCTTCCATGACCAGCCTAAGTTAAGCATTTGGCCGATACCTGCGTGGATTGCACCGTCGCTTACGACGCATAAGGTATCTCCTTCATCAAGTTTTATGTTAGATTCATAAATTTTTTTTGAGCCGATTATTCGTTCGTTTTTATCGACGGGAATGATTCTTTTGTGAGAATAATAAAAATACGGAGGATTGTCATATTCCGCTATATATGCATTGTTATTTCCGTCAATTTTAATTATGGTAAAGGTTGAATAAGCAAGTTTTCTGAGTTTGCATTCCGGAAGAGTGTTTATGACGGTCTCAATGGTATCATCGATGGAAGCACCGTTTTTCAGCATGGTTACAGCAATCTTAGTTGTCATGGTAGCCAGTATGTTTGCTTTTACTCCGCTTCCCAGTCCGTCTGACATTACAATGATGCAGCCGTCGTTGTCATAAATGTATTCAACCTTGTCTCCACATAATTCCTCGGTGTATTTGTTAATGCTTTTATAGTTGATATCAATGAAATTATCCATTATTCTTCACTTTCCTCTAAAACTACCTTTTTAAGCTTAAGAAGAGCAGCCTTGGTTTCTGCAGTTGTTTCCCCTAAAAGTCCTGCAATCTCCTGAGCAACCCTCATTTGCTTTTCAATTACCTTGTCAGCTGTTTCCAGCGTATTAAGTTTAAAATTAACAATCTGTTCCTTTTTCATTTCTTCAGCCGTTATGTCATTTAAAATTCCGAATAAAATTTTGTTTTTAGGAAGATAAATAATGCGTTCATACACAACTACGCCGTAATTTTCAAGTGACAGTTTTCTTCCAACCATGTTTTCTCCGGTGCTTATTACAGACTTAAAGTCATCCACTGGCATGATGGAGGAAAGAGGTTTATTTCTGATTTTGCTTACTTTTGTTTTAAAAGCCTTTTCGCCCACCGGATTTAAATCGAGAATGTTTAAATCCAGATCTACAATTACAATGATGCTTGGCGAATATTCAAAGTAAATGTTTGAAATTTTTTCTGCTTCGCTGCGCATGTACGGCATGCACATCTGAGGATGAGACAATCCTTCAAGAACGGATATTGCCTTGTCCCTGCATGTATCATATCCGCATGCTCCACAGTTCAGTTCATCGGATTTTGTGTGTTTGTCGGTCTGTTCCAAAACGTTTCTGATATCCTCTTCCGTATAGGCGGGATGTTCATAAAGTTTGTCCCTGAATGTTCTAACATAGTTTAATTTCTTTTCATCTTCGTTGTAATTTTCACATTCTTTGGCTTTAAAAGGCTGAATTCTTGTCTTTGCTTTGGTCTTCCTTACAAACACATTTTTGCTGTCCCGAGGTATGGCAGGACCGCCGACACAGCCTCCGGTGCAGCTGTTTGCTTCAATAATTACGCCTGACAATTCATCATCGGTCAAAGCATCAAAAGCACCTTTTAAATTATCGATACCGCATATGGAAAGCGGAGTGAATTTGCTTTCGGAGATAACGCTATCCATGCCTGATAAAATTCCGTTTTCAAGCGGGTACTTTTTACCGGTATAGTTTCCTTCAAGATCCGGATGTGTTTCTTCAAATGCGGATATATCAATATTTCTCGACTCTAACAGCTTGTCAACTTCCTCAAAAGATATGACTCCGTCAATGAAACCGGAAAGCTGATATCCGTAAGCTTCGCACTTTTTGGAAATGCACGGGCCTAAAAATACAATGAATGCATCTTTCCCATAACGCTTTCTTATCATTTTACAGTGAGCAATCATAGGTGAATCCAGCGGAATCAGATATTTTATTAAATCCGGATAGTACGTCTGAACCATCATGTTGACTGTAGGACAGCAAGTGGTTATGGCATTTTTAACATTTGTGTTTTTTATATATTCTTTGTAAAGCTCGGTTACCTTTGCCGCACCTATTGCAGTTTCCTCAACAATAGAAGCACCAAGGTATTTTAGTACGGATATGAGCTTATAGGGCTCTTCATACACACCAAGATATGAAGGAGCAATGGATACGATTATTTTTCTTCCTTCTTTCATTGCAGCCATTACATTTTCCAGATCGCTGTGTATGTTTCTTGCATTTTGCGGACATACCAGAAAGCAGTTGCCGCAGGCAATGCATTTCTCTTCAACGATTTGGGCTTGATCATCAATCATCTTAATGGCTTTTACAGAGCAGTTTCTTACACACTTGTAGCAATTTTTGCAGTTAGCCGGGTAAAAATCAAGTATTCTCATGTTAACTAACTCCTTATGTTATTCATTACAACTTCGTCAAAAAAATTTTCTGCCGTATCAGCATTAACAGAATAAATTTTATCCATAAAACATACCGAAACGGCTTCAGTACAGTGTCCGAGACAAAATGCAGCTTTAATTTCAACCTTGTCCGCAACATCTCTGCTTTGGACACAACGTTTAAATATGTCAATAACATCATATGAACCTTTTAAGTGGCAGGCACTGCCGACACATATTTTTAAATCAGCCATTTTACCTCACATCCTTATCTCTATATCTTCATTATATTACATATAAATTAAAAATCAACAGATTGGTTAAAAAATTAACGAAACGTAAACAATTTTAAGAATATTCTTGACTAATAAAAAATTAAATGATATTATTGTACCACCTATCAAGCACTTATCTTGTTTATTCCATAAATGATAAAAATTGAACAGAATGGAGGTTTTTATGGAAAAAAACCAATTAGCCGGTTTAAAACTTTCAGAACTTAAGGAGCTGGCAAAATCAAAAGGTATACGCGATGCTTATAAATATAAAAAAGACGAATTGCTTAAAAAATTAAGTGATTTTTCCAATAATTCAATTGAAGAAAACAACATTCGTACCGATGAAACTATAAAAAGCAATGAATCAAACAACGCCAAATTAGCTGAACGCGCGAAAAATTTAGAAGAATTTGAAAATGAAACAGATGACAGTGCTGAAATCAACCTTTCAAAACTGCCTGATAAAATAGTAGAAGAAATTGAATCCAGCGGAGATGAAGCCGTAAGAGTTACGGGAATTTTAGAATCACATCCGGACGGCTACGGATTTTTAAGAACACACAACTATTTAACCAGTGATGAAGACGTCTACATATCTCCTTCACAAATAAGAAGATTTCATATGAAGACCGGTGATAAGATTTCCGGCATAACAAGACCACCGAAGCAGGGTGAAAAATTTAAAGNNAGAAACAGAAAAGATTTCGATACACTCATCCCGATTTATCCCAATGAAAGAATTAAGCTTGAAAGTTCAACCATTAATATAACAATGAGATTAATAGACCTTGTTGCACCTATAGGAAAAGGACAGAGAGGCATGATTGTTGCTCCGCCTAAGGCAGGAAAAACAACAATTTTGAAAAATATTGCAAACAGCATTGCGGAAAATTATCCGGAAGTTGAAATTATTATGCTCTTAATAGATGAGCGCCCCGAAGAAGTTACGGACATGAAGAGATCGGTTAAGGGCGATGTTGTGTATTCAACCTTTGATGAGCTTCCTAAAAATCATATTAAAGTCGCGGAAATGGTTTTAGATCGAGCCAAAAGACTGGTTGAGCAGGGCAAGGATGTTGTAATTCTTTTAGACAGCATTACAAGGCTTTCAAGGGCGTACAATCTTACAATCACGCCAACCGGAAGAACACTGTCAGGTGGACTTGATCCGGGTGCACTGTACGGACCAAAAAGATTTTTCGGAGCGGCAAGAAATATTGAAGACGGCGGAAGTCTGACAATTCTGGCAAGTGCCTTGGTGGAAACAGGCAGCCGTATGGATGACATGATATTTGAGGAGTTTAAAGGTACAGGAAATATGGAGATCCACCTTGACAGAAAACTGTCAGAAAAAAGAATTTTCCCTGCAATAGATATAAACAAATCAGGTACCAGAAGGGAAGAACTCTTATTAAACACCGAAGAGCTTCAGACAATCTGGCAGCTCAGAAAGGCAATGAGCAATTTCTCGGTAGCCGATGTTACCGAAAGATTAATAGACGGACTTATAAAAACCAAGACCAATGATGAGTTTATAAAGCAGGCATCGAGTCAGCTTTTGAACATAGAAAAAATGAAAGACGATCTTGAAGACAGGAACTATTGAGTAAATAAAATAAGCTTCAGAAAAATATTGTAATATAATCTTCCCTGTGATATAATACTACAGGTAAATTGAAAATATTATTTGATTAATATAGAGCGAGAAAGAGGTGAACAGGATGAAAAAAGGAATACATCCGGATTATAAAACTGTTACTGTAAAATGCGCATGTGGAAATACATTTGAAACTGGTTCAGTGTTGGACGAAATAAAAGTTGAAATATGTTCAGAATGCCATCCCTTCTTTACCGGCAAACAGAAGTTTGTTGATAAGGGCGGTAGAGTTGACAGATTTAAAAAGAAATACGGCATGGATTAATTACCATGGGACTGAAGCAAATTTGAGAATACTCAAGTTTGCTTTTTAGTTTTGAAAACAGATTGTTTTTGTTTATGATTTGATAAATCAGAAAATTTGATAACCTAAATCGGCGATCATAATAAATAAATTACGCATTGCTGCCTGAAAGGAGGAATGAAATGAGTAAAAGTATCATCTACCTTTTATATTTTGCTATATACACTATTCTTCTGTTGTTTTTTGGTAAGAGTGGGTTCAAGAAAACAAACAATGCAAGGGATTTTTTTGTTGCGGGAAATTCGCTTGGTGTGTCTGCCAGCATATTTTCATTTTGTGCGACATGGTTCAGCGCTGCTTCAATGCAGGGAGTTACTGGCACTATGTATGCCTACGGCATAAGTACAATACTGTATTCGATTGTTCCGTGGTTTTTGGGTGCATGCTTATTGTTGATAATGTCGCGCAGGCTCAGGGAATACGATATCATAACTTTGCCGGAGTTTTTTTATCTCAGATATGAAAGTAGGTTTCTTCAGGCATTGGCCGGTGCATCCGTTGCTGTAATTTATACGCTGTACATTGTGATTCAGATAAGAGGTTTCGGAATAGTAATGTCGGAATTACTGGACATCAATTACATGTTTGCCATAGTATTAATTTATTTGTTTATCATATACACGACTTTCGGAGGGTTATTTTCTGTTTCAAGCAGCCACCGTTTGAATTTTACAATGGTGGTGCTGGGTGTGATCCTGGCATCCGCAGCGGTGATACAAAGCTCCGGAGGCTTGTCATCCATCTATGAGAAGGCACTGGTAATGAATACAAAACCATATCCTCAATTTCCGTATGTAACAAAAAAAGGCGGCATGTTTGATATTTTTGCAAAAGGTCAGATGACTCCAATTGTTATATTCACTTCGTTTTTCGGATGGGGACTCGGCCTGTCGGCAACACCTCAATATGCAATCCGGATAGTTGCGGCCAAAGACGATACTGCTGCGGTAAAAATGATTTGCTGTTCGTTGCTTATATTGTTGTTTTTGTACTTTGGTCTCGGAATCATAGGAATAGGAGGAAGAACACTTATTAATACAATAGAAGAAATACATTCCGTAGATGAAGTATTTCCGTATTTAATAAACAGTGTTGTCTATTCGCCTTTCAGCGGACTGATTTTTATCGGAATAATCGCCGCATGTATTTCATCGGCAGATTCACAGCTTCTTATAGCTTCAAGCGGATTTACATACGATATTTACAAGAATTTAATAAATTCAAACATTGAGGATGAGCGCTTTTTAAATTTAAACAGGGTTTTCATTTTCATTGCCGGTACGGCTGCATTGGTTTTAGCTATAAGTCCTCCCAAAAGTCTGCTTATTTATGGCGGATATATTTGGGGATTTTTTTCATCGACCTTTTTAGTGCCTCTTTACGGAGGTCTGTTCTGGAAAAAAGCCACGAGGGAGGGAGCGGTTGCTTCTTTCATAATCGGTCTGATTCTGTTCTCGGCTATGATGATAAAAGGTGTTGACGGTGCGGTACACCCTGCATTTCCANNGAAATGATTGTCTTCATGGAAGAAATAAACGAGGGTTATACGGAAGATCAGACGGAGGCACAGAATTATATCGTTGAATTTTATAGTAAGGCAAAGAAGAATGGCCTTATTATCTTTAATAACGTCAATAGAGAGATACTGCTGAATAATTCAGGCTTCGGAAGCGATTTAATATATAATCTCATGAACAAAGAATTAAAACCAGATGAAAAAATGGTTTCGGAAGGTGATTACATCTTTATTTACAACATATATGACAGGTATGACTGGACGATCGGTTATCGAATAAATAAGAAGACTTTTTTCTACAATGTGTTAGAAAATGAAAAAAACATGATTCTGATTGCCATAGTGGCCTTGGTGTTCTCCATGCAGTCAGCTATACTTATTTCATACAATATTTCAAAGCCGATTAAAAAACTGGCAGAATATTGCGACAAGATAGCGGATGGTGACAGCACGCAGGAAAGAATAGAAATAAACAGAAAAGACGAAATAGGGACACTTTCCAATGCATTTAACAACATGCTCCACAGACTTCAAAAAAATACCGAGAAAATAATTGAGATAACAAGGCTTAATGAAGACATTCTGAAAAATATACCGGCAGGAATCATTACGACGGACCGATACGGAAAGTTACTTTCTGTAAACGAATCTGCGAAAAAGCTTATGCATGAAAATACCGAAAAAAATCTTGATGTGGATATTATTGAAAAACTTCTTGCTCAAGCAGAAAGCACACTGGAGACAAATAAGGTGATAAATAATGTAGTTGCGTTCGATAATACGGATGGAAGCACAATATACTTAGATGTGACCACATCAATTCTTAAAGGTGCTGAAAGCTCAAAGGACGGAGCAATCTGCAGCTTTAATGACATAAGCGACAGAAAAAAATTTGAGGATAATATGGACCTTCTGGACAGACTTACATCCATAGGCCAGTTTGCAGCAGGAATTGCTCATGAGGTACGAAATCCTCTGACTGGTATGAAAACAAGCATTCAGGTATTAGAGAACAGGCTTTGTAAAAGCGATGACTTTTCAAATAAAAAGCTATTTAATGGAATAGTTCATGAAATAGACAGGATTAATGATTTAATCAGCGGGCTGCTGAACTTTGCCAAGCCAAGAGTGCCGCAATATGAAAAAACCGATCTGCGCGAAGTCTTGGATGCAACTTTGGAGCTGGTAAAAAAACCTGCCATGGATAATAAGATTGATATAAGAGTCAGATCGTATTGTGAGAACACTGTAGTTTTTGCCGATAAGACACAGATAGAGCAGATATTTTTAAATATCATCAAAAATTCTATTTCGGCAATAGATAATCAGGGATTCATCAGCGTATCTTTCAGCAACAGCTGCAATGAAAGCGGAAGTTTTGTAGAAGTGGAATTTTATGATAACGGTTGTGGAATACATACCGAGGATATGGTAAAAATATTCGATCCGTTTTTCACTACAAGGAATCAGGGAACGGGTCTGGGATTATCGGTAGTGTATGAACTGATAAAAAACAACCGTGGTAAAATTGCTGTGCAGAGTGTTGTTAATGAAGGAACCCGGGTCAAAGTCGAATTTCCTGTATGGAGGTAAAAAGTGAAGAAAAAGATATTGATTGTTGATGATGAGGAATTTATAAGACTTTCATTGGGTGAGGGCCTCAAGGATTTAGGATATAAAGTCGCAACAGCTTCTGACGGTGCGGAGGCTGAAGAAAAAGTTAAAAAAATCAAGCCTCAGATAGTTTTTCTGGATATGAGGCTGTCAAATGAAAGTGGGCTGGATGTTCTCACCAAAGTCAAAGAAATAGACAGTGAGGCGGAAGTAGTCATAATGACAGCTTACGGCGATACGCAGACGGCTGTGAAAGCCATAAAGCTTGGTGCATATGATTATATCGGCAAACCATTTGACCTGCAGGAAATTGATATCATCATAAAGAAAATAATAAAAAGCAATGAACTCCAGAAAAAACTGTATATTTATGAAAAGGAAAAGCGTTTGTCGACGGAAGATCTTATCGGAGAGCATCCTTTAATGAAGGAGGTTCTTAAAAGGATAGACGTACTGGCTAAAAATGATGAAGTTACCGTACTTATAAGGGGAGAGTCAGGTACTGGAAAAGATCTTGTGGCTTCTGCAATTCACGACAACAGCATAAGAAATAATTCAGCCATGATAAAAATAAATTGTGCTTCTATTCCCAAACAGTTTTTAGAGAGCGAGCTTTTTGGCTTTGAAAAGAATTCGTTCACAGGAGCAAACGAAAGGAAAAAAGGACTCATGGAAATTGCTGACGGCGGTACGGTCTTTTTGGATGAAATCGGGGAGATGCCGATGGAGCTGCAGCCAAAGCTTCTGAGATTCCTGGAAGAAAGAAAGTTTAAAAGGATCGGAGGCCTGGAGGATATAGAGGTTGACATAAGAGTCATCGCTGCCACGAATAAAAATCTGGAAGCTGCCATCAGCAATAAGGAATTCAGAGAGGATTTATACTACAGGCTGAATGTGGTACCAATATTTCTGCCGCCGCTTAGAGAAAGGGGCGGAGACATTCAGACTCTCTCAAATAAGTTCCTTCGTGACTACAACCACAAGTTTAATAAAAAAATAAAAGGATTCACTAAAAATGCAGAAAAAGCTCTGCTAAGGTATTCATGGAGGGGAAATGTAAGAGAGCTTAAAAACGTTATAGAGCGCATAGTGCTCATGACAGAGGAAGATTATATAGATGTTGAAGACCTGCCGTTTGAAATAAGAAATGATAAAAAGGGTGAAGCTCATGGTTTATATAAAAAGACAGAGCCAGGCACAGAAACTTTAGATCCGGGATTTTCACTGGAAAGGGAAGTGGAACAGATGGAGATACACTACATAAAACTTGCCTTGAAAATCTGCAACAACAATTTTTCGAAAGCTTCGGAGATGCTGGGGTTGAGCAGATTTGCCCTTAAAAGAAGAATGGAAAAATATTTTTAAATTGTATGAGCGATTTGTGACATATGTGCACAATCGCTCATTATTTTTGTGCGGATGTGCACAATCTTGAAAATGAATTACTTTTAGCATTGAAAAATGTGGATTTTATCGGCAGAAATTATTGGCATGGAAGTTGCTAATTAATTATAAGTTAAATTATTGGAGGTAGTTATATGTACAAGGTTGATTTAAACAGTGATTTAGGCGAAAGTTTCGGCAACTACAAGCTTGGGCTGGACGGAGATGTATTAAAATATATTTCTTCCGCCAATATTGCATGTGGGTGGCATGCCGGGGATCCTATGGTAATGGATAAGACGGTTTCGCTTGCACTTGAGGCAAACGTTGCAATCGGAGCTCATCCGGGATATCCTGACCTGCTTGGATTTGGAAGAAGAGAAATGAAAGTGACAAATGAAGAAGCCAAGAACTATGTTAAATATCAAATAGGGGCACTGTGGGCATTTGCACAAGGCAGAGGCATGAAACTGCAGCATGTGAAACCCCATGGAGGACTTTACAACATGGCTGCCGTTGATGCGGAACTGGCTAAAGCTATAGCTGAAGGAGTCTATGAGGTGGACAAGAATTTAATTCTGATGGGACTTGCTAACAGTGAATTAATAAAGGCAGGGAGGAATGCCGGGCTTAAAGTCGCCAATGAAGTATTTGCGGACAGGGCATATAATTCAGACGGCACACTGGTTTCAAGAAAAAAAGAAGGTGCAATGATACAAGATAGAGATCTGGCTATATCCAGGGTTGTACGCATGGTTAAAGAGGGAAAAGTTTGTGCCATTACCGGTGAAGACATTGACATTCGGGCAGATTCAATATGTGTTCACGGTGACAATCCGCAGGCTGTAGAATTTGTTAATTCAATAAAAAAAGCTCTGGAGGAAGAAAGAGTGAAAATAGCACCGATTGGTGAGTTTATAGTATGATAGTGTAGTATTTTTTAATATAAATTCTTAAAAGGAGAACATTATGAGTGAAAAGAACAATGTTGATTTTGAAAAGATAAATGATAAAATTAATAATAAAAAAAGTAAGAATTTGTCGATTCTTGTTGGTGCAGCATTTTTAATGGCCACATCGGCAATAGGTCCGGGTTTTATGACTCAGACAGCGACTTTTACAGAGAGCCTGGGAGCCACATTCGGATTTGTAATACTTGTATCGGTTGTTATATCGTTTATAGCTCAGGTAAACGTTTGGAGGATAATTGCTGTTTCAGAGTCACGCGGACAGGATATAGCGAACAAGGTTCTTCCCGGTCTGGGATATGTAATAGCCTTTCTGGTGGCAATTGGAGGATTGGCTTTCAACATAGGAAATGTGGGCGGAGCGGCTTTAGGAATAAATGTATTGTTTGGAACAGATGTTAAAATCAGTGCGGCCATAAGCGGAGTAATCGGAATAATAATATTTGCATCTAAAAAGGTAGGTGCGGCTATGGACGGATTTACCAAGGTACTTGGTGGAATTATGCTTCTGCTGATAGGATACGTTGCAGTAATATCAAATCCTCCGGCAGGGCAGGCATTGAAGGAAACCATCATGCGCACACAGTTCCCTGCACTTGCAATTCTGACACTGGTCGGAGGAACAGTAGGCGGATATATTACTTTTTCGGGCGGACACAGGCTTGTGGATGCGGGCATAACAGGCGAAAAAAATTTAAAAGAGGTTACAAGATCAGCATTCATGGGCATGGGAGTAGCTACGGTGGTCAGAGTGCTGCTATTTTTGGCTGTGCTTGGAGTAGTGTCGTCCGGAAACACATTAGATGCGGGCAATCCTCCTGCTTCGGCTTTTCAGATAGCAGCTGGGACGGTGGGATACAAAATATTCGGCATAGTATTTTGTGCGGCTGCTCTTACGTCTATAGTTGGAGCTGCTTATACATCCGTGTCTTTTCTTAAAACATTATTTGGTTTTGTAAACAAATATGAAAATAAGTGTATTATAGGGTTCATTGCAATATCAACACTGATATTTATATTAATCGGTCAGCCGGCAACTATTCTGGTAATAGTCGGCTCTCTGAACGGACTTATTTTGCCGGTAACATTGGCGACAATGCTCGTTGCCAGCAGAAGAACAGATATAGTAGGAAGCTACAAACATTCAAAATTGCTGCTTGTACTCGGATGGGTAGTTGTTGTAATAACAGCGATTTTAGGATTCAGGTCACTCACAGGCATTGCGGCATTGTGGAAATAATTAAAAAGAGGTCATATAAATGTACGACAAAATAAAATACCTGCCTTTCGGAGACAAGGCAGTTGTAATGGAATTCGGAAATGAGATTTCGAAAGATATAAATTCCAAAATCAGAAATTTCATGAGACTGATGGATGGAACTAAAATCAAAGGCATTGAAGAGTTACTTCCAACATACAGGTCAATAACGATTATGTACGATCCGTCGGAGACTGGTTATCAGGAGCTTATCAGCAAACTTGATGCGCTTGCCGGCAGGACGGTGGAAGGGGAAGAAGAAAAAATAAGAATTGTTGAAATACCTACATTGTACGGTGGCGAATTCGGACCGGACATTGATTTTGTCGCCGGACACAACAATTTAACAGCAGATGAGGTCATAAANNCATGAGTAAAAAAGTAGCGACTCCGAGACTGCCGTCACCGAGAGCGAAAATTCCTGCGGGTTCCGTTGGGATTGCGGGAGAACAGACAGGAATGTATCCGTCCGAAACACCGGGCGGCTGGCAGCTTATCGGAAGGACTCCAATCCAGCTGTATAATCCAAAAAAGGAGCCGCCTGTATTGCTGAATGCCGGTGATTATGTGAGATATGTTTCAATCACACAACAGGAATATTATGATATTCAGAAACAGGTACAGGAAGATAATTACAAAGTAAATGTAATATTTGCAGAGGGAGGAGAGCTCCGTGAGTAGCATAAAGGTTATAAAAGCAGGATTTTTCACCACAATTCAAGATTTTGGACGTACGGGGTACCAGAAGTTTGGAATGCCTGTTGCCGGCGTAATGGACAATTTTTCTTATCGTGTAGCCAATTATCTTGCGGGCAACAATGAAGGGGAAGCTGTTTTTGAAACGACATTCATGGGACCCGAACTGGAATTTCATGAGGATATGGTAATAGCTATTACCGGTGCAGATATGAAGCCTAAATTAAATGGTGAGGAAATCCCCATGTGGAAAAGCATCAAAATATCAAAAGGCGACAGGCTGGTTATGGGCGGTATCATGGGCGGAATAAGAAGTTATATTGCATTCGGCGGTGAACTGGATGTGGCGTCTGTGAATAATAGCAAGTCTACTTTCGTCAAATCGGGAATCGGTGGTTTCAAAGGCAGAAAACTGATGGATAATGATGAGCTGGACATTAAGGTTTCAAAGAATGCGGCAGCAGGCAGATATTTGGATTCAAGATATATACCTGAATTTAAGAACAAAGATATCATAAGAGTTGTAATGGGACCTCAGGATGATTATTTTACCGAGGATGGAATATCCGCATTCTTAAATCCTGACGGGTATAAAATAACAAAGGAAGCCGACAGGATGGGTTACAGGCTGGACGGGGAAATTATAAAACATAAAGAAAAAGCGGATATAATTTCCGACGGCGCTGTATTCGGCTCCGTTCAGGTTCCTGCCAACGGAAAGCCGATTATTTTGATGGCAGACAGGCAGACCACGGGCGGCTACACGAAAATTGCAACAGTTATTTCGGCAGACCTGCCAAAGATTGCTCAGATGGGCTTCGGTGGTGAAATAGTGTTTGAGAAGGTATCGTTGGAGGCAGCACATGAAATATATAAAGAATATGAAAGCAGACTTTCATTCATAAAGTACCAGATATCCGAATGTCAGACAACGGGTGAAGATGCACATGTGGTGTCAGATACATTTATTAGAATCGGTTCACCGAAAAAGATGAGGGTGGTGGTTAACGGAAACAGCTATGTGGTAGATGTGCAGGAAATAAGATAATAATACTGTCGGTTGTTACGGCATAGATATGAAACAAGAAGGAGGGCCCTTTTTAAGGGAGCCTCCTTCCTGCATATATAAGCAATATCAGCAAAATTGTCCGAGAATCTCGAAAGGTTTACCTGTCAGGCGTTTAATTTCTTCTGTATATTTTTCATCCAAAGTCACGAGACAGCTGCAGGAAGGACCTCCCGAAGTTTTTAAATCAGCGGAAATAGTGTCATTGAACGAAAATCTGAACCCGTTATACATGCACAGGTCATCAAGTTCTGCGGCAGTTCCTCTTGAGCCTACAGGCAGCATTTCTTTTATATGATCACAAAGATATAATTGTTCAAAATCATCAATGTCAAGTATTTTGTCGGGATTGTTTACAACATCATTTCCTACGAGCGGCAGTCCCAGCAGAACGCATATATCGCCTTTGGAGGTTTTTTTGTATTTTAATTTATTTTTGTCGCATATGCCTATGCCGGTAACTCCCATGGAAGTTTGGACTGTTCGGATATTTTCTTCGGTGCTTCCAGTCAAATGAACTTTGGTAGTTTTGAGCTTTGACAATACATCATTGAAACCTTCTATGAGTTGCTTTCCGGTGTCATTCATTTCGACAGCCAAACCGTCTGCAAGTATCATCGGAGTAAAGCCCATGCTCATGAGTTCAGCAAGCACAACCTTTCCTGTCTGATAAGCCGTAAGCTGCGGCGAAGCCTTTACCACGTCGTGTTCCTTCAGGCCGATTCCTCCGCAGGAATCACAGGCAATTCCCAGATATCTGTTTTCATCAAAATCTATTACAGTTAAATCTCTTACTTGTCTAATGTTCATAATTAACTCCTTAAAGCTATGATATTAATTTTACCACACATGACAACAAATTGCATAAATGTGTCGAATGGCAATTATTAAGAAATTTTAACAAAGGTGTATAAAAATTGTTTGATTTTGATTAAATAAAAAAATTCGGAAATTATGAAACTTATTTGCAGGAATCAACGTCTAATATATAAATACAATTTGGCAGAGGATACCATGAACAAGATTTTATTTATTATATGTTTAATTGCAATCGTAGCTTCAACGTTATACATGCTTTACAGCACAGTAAGGTACTATATAGATAAATTATAAACATGTGGGCAGGCAGCATCGCTTCGCTGAAATGATGGGTTATAATAAAATTTCAAAAATACAATGTTATTGTGCATTGTATTTTTTTATGCTATAATTAAGAAAAATTAACATATGAGGTAAGGTGAGCGAATTGTCGCATCAAGCTATATACAGAAAGTTCCGTCCTAAAATATTTGATGATGTGTTGGGACAGGAGCATGTTACTGTAACTTTGAAAAATCAAATATTGACTGATAATATTGCCCATGCGTATCTTTTCAGCGGAATCAGAGGCACCGGGAAGACATCTACGGCAAAAATATTTTCAAGAGCCGTAAACTGCCTTAACAACCATGACGGAAATCCATGCAACGAATGTGAAATATGCAAAAGCATACTGGATGAGACAAACATGGATGTAATTGAAATGGATGCCGCCTCAAACAACGGAGTAGAGGATATACGGGAATTGAGGGATAAGGTAAAATTCCTCCCGGTAAAGAGCAAGTACAAGGTTTATATCATAGATGAAGTTCACATGCTTTCAAAGGGTGCTTTCAATGCACTTCTTAAAACTCTCGAGGAACCTCCCGAGCATTTGCTGTTCATACTTGCCACAACCGAACCTCAGAAAATACCGGCTACAATATTATCAAGATGCCAGAGATTTGATTTAAAAAGGATTAAATCTTCTGTAATTGTAGAGAATATGGAAAAGATATGCGATGAAATAGGAGTCGAATATGAAGAAAAGGCTTTGAAACTCATTGCCGCAAATTCAGAAGGTGCAATGAGAGATGCTCAGAGTATATTGGACAGATGCATGTCTTTTAATGATGACAAGGTTGATTACGAAACTGTAATAAATCTGCTTGGGACAGTTAATTACCAGGTTGTGTTGGAAGCGGCCGGATACATAATGGACAGAGACATTAAAAGCACCATGGTACTGGTTGATGACATATTGAACATGGGAAAAGAGATTGCGATTTTTCTGGATGAACTGATAATATGCTTCAGGAACATGCTTATTATTAAAACAACCGGTTCAACCGATAATCTTATGAGAATATCCGAGGAAGAAGCGGGGGAATTAAAAAAAGCAAGCGGCAAGGTATCGGTCGATGAAATCGTAAATATAATAGAGGAGCTTTCAACAGCTCAGTTAGAGTGTAAAAGATCCCTTAATCCGAGAGTTATTTTGGAAACTAAGCTGATAAAAATGCTTAATGCTCCCAATAATTCAAGTTTGGAAGAGCTTGTCAGCAGAATTGAAAATCTTGAAGATAATATTAAAAACAATAATTTCGGCACGGTTAAAAGTTCAAGGACTTATTCCGCTAAAAAACCGGAGGCAGCAGAAACCGGCAAACCTCTTTATAATGAGACGGCAGCGCCTGCGCGTGATGAAGTTATTACAAAACAGGAAGCTACAGAAACCAAGCAGGAAGCCAGGTCTTTTGAAAACAAAAGTGATGAAGCAATTTACAATGCAATAGTCAACGGCTGGCAGTCAATACTTAAAAAAATAAGAAGTGAAAATGCCGGACTTCAGGCGATTATCAGGGAATCTAAATTAAATGA
>DMJQ01000119.1 GCA_003457065.1 Clostridiales bacterium | reverse complement strand
TAAAATTAAATATATTTAAAGTTACGGTAATTATAGCTTTAATAACAGGGACTTTAATTGACCCCACATTCGTATGGGAAATAAATGATATGTCTGTTGGAATAATGGCAATTCAAAATATAATAGCGTTAGTTTTATTATCCAAGGAAGTTAAATTTATCCTTGATGATTATGATAAAAAGGTGTTGCAGGGAAATGTTTACTGGGATTATGAATACCAGGATATTGAAGAAAAGCAAAGTGATACGGGTACGCGATTTGCTTTCAGAACCTGCAATTACAAGAAATAAAGCATACATTAAAAATTATTAAGCAGCAACCGGGAAATGCTTATGATTAAAATTAGATTCTTTATCTGCGGCCAGGCAATGGTGGAGACTGAGCCGTAGATGAATAGGGGACGGGGTTACTGTTATCTGATGAAAAGTATGTCTATTTGAATACTGTTCTCACACAGCCAGCCTTGTCTTTGTAACAAAAAACGGTGGAGTTAAATAAGCAGCAGAGCTGTTAAGCAATTTAAATTGCTTAACAGCTCTATTCTTTGCTCATAAATTTTATAATGGGTAATTAAGGTTTTTTTCCTTTAAATTGCACAAAACTTCATTATAAAATTTTGCGCCTTCATATTTTGCCATGGGAAGATTCATATCCAGGTAGTTGCCGCAGGATTTGGCATCGGCTCCCGGGACTTCACCTTCGTAATTCATGATAAATGCGAACATTTCTTTCATAATATCAATAATGTCTTTTGATTTTAAATCTCCTTTGAATATTACGTAAAAACCTGTCCTGCAGCCCATAGGTCCGAAATATACTGTCAAATCGTTATATTCGCTGTGATTCCTCAGAAATGTCGCACCAAGATGTTCTATAGTGTGTAGTTCGGCAGTGTTAATCACAGGTTCGTTATTCGGCTCCTTCATTCGTATATCGAATGTGGTTAAAGTGCTGTCACCGGCAGCATCTTTTCTTGAAACATAGATTCCGCGTTTTAAATTTAAATGATTTACCTGAAAGCTTTCTATTTTTTTCATTTTTTCTCCTCTCTGTATATCTCGCTGTGAAGGATAGAGGATATTAAGTATTATTCCTATTATTCACTTCAGACAGCCGACATGTAGTCACCAAATCAAATTTATAAAATTACTGTATTGATATATTATAGTAAGTATACTTAAAGGTTAATGTTAATATGATTTTACACTAAGACAGTTCAAAAGTAAACTTATAAGATTGAAAAACGTATGCATTTATGGTACAATTATACGAGGCGTATCATTTAGGAGGATGGAATGAAGTCTAAAGAATATCTGGCTATACTGCAAAAAATTTTGCACAACATAGACGAAGGCGTGCATGTTCTTGATAAAAATGGCAATACGATCATATATAATGAAGCCATGTCTAAACTTGAGAAAATGGAAACAAAGGAAGTCATTAAAAAGCCGTTCAGCGAAGTTTTTAAAAATCTGAATATTGAAAACAGCACGCTGCTTAAGGCTCTTAAGTCCCGAGTTACCACATCTGATTTAAAACAAACCTATTTAAATAAGGACGGCAGGGAAATAACCACTATAAATACAACGCTGCCGATTGAAATTAATGATGAAGTTATAGCTGTCGTTGAGGTTGCAAAAAACATTACAAAAATGACCGAAATGTCTCATACCATCTTAAAGCTCCAGAATGAAATCGGTAAGCCTGAAAAGGCAAAAACTAAAAAAATACGAAAATATAATTTTAATAATATAGTAGGAAGCAGCAGTAATTTTGTCGATGTGATTGAAAGAGCAAAAAAAGCTTCTAAAAACTCAGCTTCGGTGTTTATTTTCGGTGAAACGGGAACCGGAAAGGAGCTCATCGCTCAAAGCATCCATTATGAAAGCATTAGAAAAAACAAGCCGTTTATTGCTCAAAACTGTGCGGCTCTCCCGGAATCACTGCTTGAAGGACTGCTGTTTGGAACATCAAAGGGAGGATTTACCGGCGCTGTTGACAGGGCAGGACTTTTTGAACAGGCAAACGGAGGCACTATATTACTTGACGAAATCGGAGATATTTCACCCAACTTACAGTCAAGGCTTCTTCGTGTCTTGCAGGAACGTCAAATAATGCGCATCGGCGGCAGCAGGATGATAAATATTGACACGAGAATAATTTCAGCCACCAACAGAGATTTGATGAGTGAAGTTGAAAAAGGAAATTTCAGAAAGGATTTATATTATCGCTTAAATGTAATCTCTATTTGTATTGAACCCCTGAAAAACAGAAAAGAAGACATACTTCCTTTGATGTCAAGATTCTTGGGCTCAAAATATAACCAGCTGACTGACCATGATAAAAAACTATTATTTGCATATACGTGGCCCGGCAATGTGCGTGAGCTTGAAAATGCTGCCATACATTATAAAACACTGTCTGTGCTGCCAAAATATCTTTTGGATACACCCACAGCGCCTGCAATCTCGTATAAACCAAACAACTTGATAAATTGTGCCTGCATTGAAATGGAAATTCTAAAAATAATTATGGAAAACACGCAGCTGTACCATGGCATCGGGCGCATGCAGCTGAACGCTCAGTTAAGATCACTGCAGCTATACATAGGAGATGCCAGCCTGCGCGATGTTCTTAAA
This sequence comes from Clostridiales bacterium, assembly GCA_003457065.1. Lineage (GTDB taxonomy): Bacteria > Bacillota > Clostridia > Tissierellales > Sedimentibacteraceae > Sedimentibacter. Next base: position 54 of record DMJQ01000119.1, on the reverse strand, counting down.
AGCTTGCAGGAAAAAGGTCTTATAACAATCGGCAGGGGCAGAATCGGAACCAAA
>DMJQ01000191.1 GCA_003457065.1 Clostridiales bacterium | reverse complement strand
TTACTCCTGCCTCGCTGTCAATATCCCTGATTTTTTTTACGAAAGCTTCAACGGGAGAGTCTGCAGGCAGCAAGGTAACTTTTCCATGTCTGCCGAAATCCGGTTCCATTGGTTTAAAAACTTTAGGCCTCACGGTTGCCATCTGCGGCCGATTGTTCGGACACACTATGGTTGCCATGAGATTTCCTCCGAATGCAGGTCTTGTCTGCAAAAGAAGCCTTTGGTCCTTATCTATTTCAAGGACGGTGCAGTCGGCAGTCAGCCCTGTTTTCAGAGTAGATGAAATATGCGGCGCCAGTGAGCGCCCGTTTGATGTCGCTCCTATTAAAACTATTTCGGGCTTGTATTTTTCAACTAACTCTATCATTACTTCGCCGTATATGTGGTCGTTGAAATCTTTCAGCCATGGTGCATCCATTATCAGTACCTCATCGGCGCCGTAAGCAATCAGTTCTTTCGAAAGATGCTTTACACCGCTGCCAAGCACAACAGCTGTAACCTGCACATTCAGTTCTGCCGCCAGCTCTTTGGCTTTGCTCGTCAGCTCGGCTGCCACGGATTTCAGTTTTCCGTATCTTTGCTCGGCAAAAACCCATATTCCTTTATAGCCGCTTAAATCCCTGCACTCAACTTTATCTCTCACAAAATTTATTGCTCCGAATCTGCAACTTTCTGAACATGAACCGCAAAGCGTGCATTTCTCTCCTATTTCCGCCTTTTTATCAATTACCTCTATGGCTCCGAACGGACATGCCGCTACGCATCTTTTGCAGCCCACGCATTTTTCTTTTATTATGTCTATACTTGCCATACTTCACCGCCCCACAATGTCTATAAGTATTTCAGCCAGCTCTTTAGCCTTTTCTTCCGCGGTTCCGTCCAATGTAACACTGCTGATTTCGTGCATGGGAACAAATGTCTTTTTTACCTGCGTTGGAGAGCCTTTAAGTCCCGCTCTGGTTTCATCGGCACCAACGTCATTGAAAGCTGCGATTTCTATTTCCGCCCTTCTGGCTGTCCTCATGCTTTTTATGGACGGCAGCCTGGGCATGTTTATTTCTTTCACCACGGTTATGAGAGCCGGCAGCTTTATTTCAATTTCTTCATATCCGTCGTCTGTTATTTTCATACAGCGCATGGAATTTTCATTTATGCGGATAATCTTGCTTATGTCTGTGGCGTACGCGATGCCCAGAGTCTTTGCAAGACTGGGCCCTACCTGTGCGGTATCGCCGTCGCTTGCCTGCTTGCCGCAGATTATCAGATCAAAGCCGCCGATTTTTTCCACTCCCCTGCTGAGAGTATAGGAAGTAGCCAGTGTGTCCGCACCGGCAAATTTTCTGTCGGTTAAAAGCACTGCCCTGTCCACTCCAAGTGATACGGCTTCTCTGAGCATTTCCGAAGCGGCAGGTATGCCCATGCTTAAACCGCAGACCTCTGCTCCGTACTTTTCCTTGATTCGTGCCGCCTCTTCGATGGCGTATGTGTCAAATGGATTTATTATGGCAGGAACATTTTCTCTTATGATGGTATTGGTCACGGGATCCATTTTAACCTCGTTGGTGCCCGGAACCTGCTTTATGCATACAATAATTTTCATACCTGCTCCTCCTTTGCCGCATATGGAAATATAGTGCCTCTGTTCAGCAGCAGACATGGATCAAATAGTAATTTTACATTTTTCATTTCATTTAGTTCTTCTCTGCTGTACATTTTCTGAAGGAAGGGCACTTTTAATTTTCCAACACCGTGTTCCGCCGATACGGCACCGCCCATAGCAGCAACCTTCTCTGCCCATTTCAGGAATAAATCCTTGCCCTTTTTATATTCATCCATATTTCTCGGAATTATGTTCACATGGAGGTGGTTGTTGCCTATGTGGCCGAATATGACTGCATGAAGCTTGTTTTTCTCAATATCTTCATTGTACATTTTCATTACTTCTTTTAATTTTTCATCCGGAACCGACATATCTGTTCCCAGCTTCGTTATTTTCGAATCCGTTTTTTTAGCTTCGTCTATCTGCATATTCACGCATTCTGGACATGCGTGTCTGAAAGCATGAAGCTTTTCCAGACTTGTTGGATTATTTGCAACCCATGTGGCATCTTCATCTCCGCCGAGCTTAACAATAACACCGCCCAGTTCTTCAATGCCCGTCCAGATTTCTTCATCCGAATCTCTTTCAATCTCAATGTAGATGCCGGTATGGTAGTTTTCTTTTACTTCCTGTATGTTAGAGAATGCAGGGTTTGTTTTTTGCTGAATCCTGAGCATATCCAAAGCATTGTGGCTGAAAAATTCAATTGCCGAAGGCTTCAGCTTCATAGCAGCCGCATCCTCAAAAATCTTTTCGCCTCTCAGCGCTCTAACCAGATCCAATGCCTTTTCTTCGTCAGGCATGAATATTGTCACACCCCAGTCAGCCTGCTGAGTTCTGTTTAACTCTATCTCTATCTCCGTTATGATTCCCAGAGTTCCGTCCGAACCGATGAACAGGTCGATCATGTCCATATCAGGCATATTGTAATAGCCGGAAGTATTTTTTTTCACATCCGGCATTTTATATTCAGGCAGCCTGCCGGCAATAATTCTGCCGTTCTCGGTTTCAAGCCTGAATTTGCCATCATGTGCGTAATTCATGCCCCTTTTTAATTTCAGCACATCTCCGTCGGGCAATACAACTCTTATGGATTCGATGTGTTCTCTTGCTGAATCGTATCTGAAGCTTTTTGCACCGGATGCGTTGCATGCCGCCATGCTTCCTATGGATGCCGATGCCTCCGTTGGATCAGTGGAATAAAACCATTCGTTGTTGTCCATTTTATCAAGAGCTTTTAAGGATTCCACATCCCAGTCCGCCGTTACGAATGATTTGTTCAACAGGTACTTCCTGATTTCTGCCAGCAGCACGCCAGGCTGAACTTTCAGGAAAAACCTGTCCATTTCTTCATCATATCTGACACCCGTAACTTTGTTCATTCTGCTTAGATTGATTATATGTCCTCCCATGGGAACCGCAGAAGCCGCAAGGCCGGTACGAGCTCCCTGAGTAGTTATCGGTATATTTTTTAAAGCACATTCTTTTACTGACGCTATAATTTCTTCTTCAGCTTTAGGAAAGATTATGCTTTCCGCTGTGCCTATACGGCGGGATTCATCCCGCAAATACTCGCCGTACATTTCTATGAAGTCGTTCCCCATCTTTACNNTCAATGTAATTTTGGTCAGCTCAATATTTTTAATACCTTTTCATAAACAGCATCTGCTCTTTCGTTTCCGTCTTTCAGCAGCTTTTCAGTCTTTTCCTTGTTTTCCTTTACATAATCAGTATCGTTTATGGAATTTATATTTATTAAGACATTAAGATATGCGCTGTTCAGCGCAGCTTTTAAAAGCTGCACGCCCACGCCAATGTCACTGATTATTGTTTTGGAGCTTATGTCTGCCAGCTCTTCGTGAAGCAGTATTCCCTCGTGAGCCAGCACCATGGTTTTCATGGGAGCACCGCATGCCGTTATAAGGCAACGCTGCATGGTTTCTTCTTTTATTCTTTTTTCCTCATCCGTGGAGGACGGCATACCATATGCCTTTGACAGCGGCTCAAAGTTTTCCGCATCCTCCTGTACGGCACTCAGCAGCTCTTTTCTTAATCTTTCACCTTTTTTTAATATTTCTTCATGTTGTTTTTCAAATCCAACAAGCTTCTTCTTGCCCATGGAAAAATTTACAACCATTGAATTTAATGCGGCACCCAAGGCTCCTGAAAGTGCAGCGGCACCTCCGCCACCGGGCACAGGTTTTCTTGAAGCCAGTTCTTCAGCAAACTTTTCGCATGACAGCTGTGTAAGTTTCATAATATCCCTCGCTTTATCATTGTATTACTGCATTCTGTCGTTGTATACGGCAAAATGAATGTGATCTTCCCACTTCCCGTTTATTTCCAGATAACGCCTCGAAAAGCCCTCCTGCTCAAATCCGAGCTTTTCCATAACCCGAAGTGACCTTGCGTTTCTCGGAACCACGTTTGCTTCGATCCTGTGAAGGCCGAAATCCTCAAACATGATTTCCACCGTTCTTTTTATTGCTTCCGTCATATACCCCTTGTTAATTTCATCTTTGTCCAGTTTGTATCCCAGGTAGCAGGATTTAAAGTTTCCCATGACAATATTGCTGTAGCATACGTTGCCGATCAGCTTATTGTCTTCCTTTTTAAAAATCCAGAACCTGACAAGGGAATCGTCCTTAAACATGCTGTATTCCACGCTTAACTTCCTTTTATGATATGACAGAGTATAAAACTCTTTCGACTGCATTGGATCCCACTGCGTCAAAAAACTACGGTTTCTTTTGTAGTAATCTAAAACATCACTTGCATAGACCGGTTTCAGAATCCTTAAATATAACCTGTCTGAATTGTATCTTGTTTGTTTGAACATAATCTTCTCCTTATTTCCTCGGTTTAATTTTATATTCAGCCAAATAATAAGTCAACTTATTTTGCTTTACTATATATTTTTTTTGTGATAGTATAAGCAGTATTGAATGTGCGGATAAGGAGGAGCAATGGTATCTAAACACAATAAAATCTTTCTGATATTCACGTTATTTTACTTATATTTCACAATGGCTCTCTTTGAAAGCTCCAGAGGAAATTTTATACCTTTTTTCATAGAAGAATTCAAGATTAATAATTCCGCAATCAGTTTAATACTGAGCCTTAACACCGCAGGCTGCATCATAGGAAGTTTCCTAAGCGGGCATCTATGCGAAAAATNNAGTTTATGTAATGGGTTCCGCAGCATCCACAATTGCAGTGGTGATTGCACCTTTTACATCCAATATATTTACGCTCTGTCTTTTTAATTTCATATTCGGGCTGGGCAGAGCACTTCTGGCTATTGCTGTGGATTCCATGGTCCCCGTGCTTTCCACAGGTTTTGAATCAATACTGATGAATGTTACACATTTCATGTACGGCGTAGGAAGCTTTGCTGGACAAACTGCATACGGACGAATGCTTTCTGACGGAATACCATGGAGAACAATTTATCTTTACCTTGTCATATTTTTTGCTGTTTCAGTAATATTAACTTTAATGATTAAAACGACCGACATACGGATAAAAAATGAAACCGGGTTCAAAAAAAAGGAACTGTACAAGAACCCGATGGTTTATATGTTCGTGGCGGCGGTTACATTTGGCCTGCTGACAGAGGCGGTAATAAACACATGGTTTATAAGCTACATGAGAGGATCCTACGGTCTGAATCCTGCCAACGCGGCATCATATGCGTCGGTATTCTTTCTGACATTTGCGCTGGGAAGATTGTTCGGAGGTTTCATAATTAATAAGACGGGAAATTTAAAAGGATTGAAATTATTTTTACTTGCAGCTGCGGCATGCTTAATTGCCGGACTTCAGCTGAAGCGGGAAGGACTCATGCTCATAGCGGCATCAGGATTTTTTATCTCTATAACATTCCCTACCTTAATGGTTATAATCGGTTCGGCATTCAGGCAGAATTCTTCTTTTGCAATCGGCCTGATTGTTACCATAAGCAATATATTATATGTTGTCATATTCAACATAACAGGAGTATTAAATGATTTATTGGGAACATATGCCGCATTTTACGCTGCGCCTGTTTCAATAATCTGCTGCATATTAATGCTCACCGCAATAGGAAAAAAAGAAAAAAAGAGCATTCTATAATTACTGGAGGTTTATATGTCATTAGAAAAATTAATAATTCCCGAAAGCTATATAAGCAAGCTTTCACTTCTGGAAACACAAATTGCAATAAAGAAAATTAAAGATTTCTTCGAATCAGAACTTTCAAGAAATCTTTCCCTCATAAGAGTATCGGCTCCCCTCATGGTAAGGCCGGAATCAGGATTAAACGATGAGCTGAACGGTTTTGAAAGAGCAGTACGCTTTGATATGCTCGAAACAAAGTACGATGTTGAAATAGTTCAGTCCCTTGCAAAATGGAAAAGGATGGCTCTGGGAGGCTACAGATTCGATGTGTACACCGGACTTTATACCGACATGAACGCAATCAGGCGCGACGAAGACTTAGATAACATACACTCGATTTATGTTGACCAGTGGGACTGGGAAAAAATAATTAAAAAAGAAGACCGCAACAAAGATACATTGATGTATATTGTCAACCAGATATATTCCGCATTTAAATACACAGAAAAATATCTGGAAAGCCTGTATCCTTTTTTAAAAAACGAACTTCCGGGAGACATTTATTTCATAACTTCCGAAGAACTCCTGCAGCTTTATCCGGATAAAACTCCGAAGGAAAGGGAATATCTGATTACAAAGGAGAAAAAAGCTGTATTCCTTATGGAAGTCGGAAATAAACTTTCGGACGGAACAATACATGACGGACGCGCTGCCGACTACGACGACTGGTCCTTAAACGGCGACATACTGTTTTATTTTTCAACTCTTGACATCGCTCTTGAACTTTCTTCAATGGGCATAAGAGTTGACAAAGAAGCTCTGCTGAGCCAGCTTGAAGAAAGAAACCAGCTGTACAAGGCTGATTATCCGTTCCATCAGGATGTTATAAATGAAAGGATTCCTTATACTATTGGAGGCGGCATCGGCCAGTCAAGAATGTGCATGTACTTCCTTCAGAAAGCACACATCGGTGAAGTTCAGTCTTCGGTATGGCCTGAAGACATGATTAAAGTATGCGGAGAAAATGAAATACACCTGCTGTAACCGATGAACAATTTGTAGCAAAGCTTCGTGAACTTATAAAGGCTCTCATACCATGAACAGGTGCGAGAGCCTTTTATTGCTTACAGCCTTACATATGCAGACGCCGTTTTATTTCTGCTCGAAGCTTTTTTTCTTCGAAAATAAGTATGGTTGACAGTGATATTACGCTTGTCACAATGCATATTAAAGAAGGGTATAATACNNCCTCCCGTAAAAATAAATATTATCTGAACCAAGCCGAACAGCCCGTCTATTATTATATATAAAATGTAGTCTTCCACATAGAGTTTTAGCACTTTAGATATTATGGCCATGGATATCATGGCAGAAAAACACACGAACGGTATGACATATGTAATCGACCAGCCTTTCCATCCTGTCAGCAAATCCCATAATACAACTATTACGGAAATAATCATAACCTGGTACACAAGGTTTTTAGGTATGTTTTTTCGCTTGTTTATGGCAGTTATCATGCTCGCCCATACGGAGCCCAGTCCTCCCAGAACGAATAACGACCATACTCCTTTTTGAGGAAGCAGTATATTGACTGCCACCGATACGGATGCAATTATTATGGATACCAGAAGCATCACCTTGAAAAAAAGGCCATGTTCTTTGTAGACAAATGAAATTTTGGGAAAAACCTCATCCTTGAACTTCTCTCCAACGAGAATCTCCTGGCAGAGAGCACAGTTTTTTCTGTTGCCTGCAACATGGACTTTGCAGTTGTTACAATATTTCATAATGCACTTCCTATTCTTCGCTTACTATATTAGATTCGATTGTTACCGGAATTCCCATGTCAGTGAGAGTTTTGAAAAACCGCCTCTGAATTTCCGTGCTCACAAATGCCGACGTAAAGCTTATTCTGAGATTGTTCTCAAAGGAGCAGGCACATGCCTGAAGCTTGTTTGTGCTGACGAATATATCAAAAGAACTTATGAACGGCTTTATTTCATCCGGTACATTCACTATTCCCACATTTGACAAAGTGGAAGTATAGCTTCTGTCCACTATGTTGCTGGCGATTCTGAGAGCAATATCTTTTATGGCGAGAGGTATTGCCCTCAGTAAGTAATTGTGCTCCAGAGATGAAAGCATATTGATTCTTCTCCCCAGATGCTCGGCAGTCAGGTTATCTTTAAAACTGTTTTTCAAGTGTGCTATCACTTCTTTTCAATCGCAACCTCCGGTTGAAAAATTATAGTCAACATTTATCACACCGAAAAAATTCCGAGCCGTCTGAGATGAATAATAGTTTCTCAGGTTAACCGGAATGCTTAAAACAACAGGCCTTTTCTTAAGCCTGACCGGAATTTCCTCATTTATGGCACACATTAAGACGGCAGCCAGAAAAATCGTCAATGATGTTCCGTATTCCTTAACTTTTCCCAGAATGGTGTCAACCGGAATCACTCCTTCTATAACGCTCAGCCTGTATTCCGGAATTTTAAATCCTCTGATTTTAAAAGCTTTGACGCCTTTTTTCCTGACATTGCTCTTTTTTATGCCGGAATAATATTTTTGAAAGCTGTCATCCATTTTTTGTGTCTTGGATGCTTCAATGTCCAGCACGGTCACCTTGTCTCTGAATTTATGTTCATACTTCATGGTTATGTAGTAGAAAACCAATGTCTTAAAAAACTGCAGCGCTCCGGCTCCGTCAGCCAAAGCATGATACACCTCAAAACTTATTCTTTTTTTATAGTACATCACCCTGAAAAGCAGGGTTTTGTTATTTTTATCATAGAGAGTCGAACATGGAGGAAGATTTTCTTCCGTAACTTCTGCTTTGAAATGGCTTCGTTCAAAGNNAACAAACCGCTCTTTATTACGGATTTATATAAGGGAAATGCATTCACTGTCACTTCCAGCGCACTCTGCAGAACATTTTTGTCCACAGGGTCATACAGCTCGCAGGCAAACCTGAATACCTTTGTATCGCTGTTCTTGCTGTTCGGAGGAAATATTTTGGCTGCATTATCCAATTTGCTCCATTCTGACACCTTTTTATTCTTCAATTACTTCACCTCGTGTAAGAAAACTGTTGATTATATCATAACACAATTTAACCTGCGGAAATCTCGGAGGAAGTGTAAAAAAACCGTGAAGGCCGTCTTTTACCCTGTATATCTCCACATTGTTTCCGGCTTCCCTCAAAGACCTGCCGTATTGTTCTCCTTCATCCCTGAGAGGACAGAACTCCGCTGTAATGATGAGCGTACTTGGCTGGTTTGTCATGTCCTTTGCCAGCAGCGGTGCAAAATACTGACTGTTTATATCTTCCTCCCTGCTTTTATACAGGTCCATATAATCACAAATTCTTTTAGATGTTAATAAATACTCCGTACCATTTTCATGCACCGACCGAAAAGGCGATGTTTCGCTGTGATCGTTGTAGGTTGACGGATAAATCAATATCTGTCTTTTTATTTCAAATTCTTTTCTGTCTCTTGCAAGCAGTGACAGTGCGGCTGCCAGATTCCCGCCTGCGCTGTCGCCAATTATGGTAACATCTTTATCATTTATTTCTTTGTTAGTTATAAATGCTTTTGCCACCTGGTAGCAGTCCTCAAGCCCTGCCGGAAAAGGATGCTCCGGAGCTAATCTGTAATCCACAGACACAACCTTGTGTTTGGTCATCATTGCCATATTTGCGCACACCTTGCTATAGCTGTCAATATTGCCGGTAACCCAGCCGCCGCCGTGGAAAAACAAAAGCACGGGATACTCACCTTCTTCATCCGGCGAATAAATCCTTACGGGAATAACGTGATTATCTGAATCCACGGCACAATCCCAAGTGTTGAAAAACGGTTTCAGATAGTGTCTGTGAGTTAAATTTACAAAGTTTCTGTGAAGCATGTAATTTTTCTTAACATCAATATCTTTGTAGGATATTGCTTTCAGGGCAGCTCTGACAACCTTATTTATAGCCATAATTACCTCACTTTATTAATGCCTTTCAATCATTATATATATATAATCAATATGTGTCCACAAATTTATGCGGTGAAATCATTTACCTTTTTGTTGACTTTTATTTTTATTACGTTAAAATAAGAATAAATACATTAAGGAGGATGAATTATGCAGAAATATGTATGCGATGCATGTGGTTATGTATATGATCCGGCTGAAGGAGATCCAGATAACGGCATAGCTCCGGGCACTTCATTTGATGATCTGCCGGCAGACTGGGTATGCCCGCTTTGCGGAGTTGGCAAAGACGAGTTTTCACCTGAATAAACATATGTGAATTCACTGATTTGTCTGTTTCTTTACAGAATTAGGAATTCCGTGAAACCGACCTGCCGCAGTTTTNNCCTCACTCCGGCGCCGCCATGATACCAAAATAATTTCAATATAACATTCCGTGAGATTTATCCTGAAATGTTATACGATGGTTCCTCCGCCGATTACAACATCGCCGTCATAAAATACCGCTGACTGTCCGGCTGTTATGGCACGCTGCTTATCCTTAAATTCCACAAGAATTTTGTCATCATCGACAGGATGCAGCAAAGCTTCTGTTTCTTTCTGGCTGTATCTTGTTTTGACCGCCGCCTTCATGGTTGAAGTAAGACTTTTCACAGCAACGAAATTTATGTCTTCTGCCAGCAGCCTGTCTGTGTACAGATCTTCATCGCTGCCTAATATGACAGTATTTGCGTCCTTGTTTTTATTTATTACATATACCGGATGTCCCAATGCAATTCCGAGGCCTTTGCGCTGTCCAACCGTATAGTGGATTATGCCTTTGTGTTGGCCGACTGCATTTCCGTGCGTGTCAATGAACTTTCCCTTTTTAGATTTGACTCCCATTTTGTTTTCAAGGAATCCAGCATAATCTCCGTCCTGAACGAAGCATATGTCCTGGCTGTCGGGCTTTCTTGCATTTACCAGGTCTCTTTCCTCAGCGATTTTTCGCACCTCTGTTTTACGCATGGCTCCCAAAGGAAGCAATGTTCTTGACAGGTCATGTTGAGACAGAACATACAGCACATAAGACTGATCTTTTGACTCGTCGGCAGCTTTTTTCAAAAGGTATCTGCCGCTTCCCTTGTCAAATTCTATCTGCGCATAGTGGCCCGTCGCAATATAGTCCTTTTCCATTAAAAGCGCTCTTTGTATGAGCCTGCTGAACTTTANNCCCCAGCTTCATAGCTGTCGGCAAATCTTTTTATTACTTCTTCTTTAAATGCATCTCCGAAATTAAATACAAAATGCTCAATGCCCAGCTTGTAGCATACGCTTCTTGCATCTTCCACATCCTCTAAGGAACAGCATGTTCTTGTCCTGCATGATGTCAGCACATCTTCATTGCTGAACAGCTTTAATGTGGCACCGCATATATCATAGCCCTGGTCTCTAAGCAACACTGCGGCAGCGGAGCTGTCCACCCCGGCGCTCATGGCTACCATAACTTTCTTCTTCATATTTTCTCCTATCCTAAAAAACAGGACATCACTGTCCTGTTTATAAAATCATATTTGTATGTATTATATAACTTTAAATATTTGTTGTCAATTACTTTGGGCATCCTCTATATCTTTATTTCCGTCCAGCCGCCCTTTAAAAATCTTGCATAATTTATTATAAGTCTCAGTGTCTGATCTGTTCCGAAAGCAAGCCATGCTCCGATTAATCCGAAACTCAGTGGATAGCAGAACAGCCATGTGGCACCGGGACGCACTATGCCGATACTGATAAATGAAGTTACGGCAACAAACTTAGTATCTCCCGCTCCTCTTAAACTTCCGGCAATAACCACATTTGAAGTCTGTATTGGTGCCATTGCAGCAATGGTCAGCATTATATTGGCTCCCTCTGCTATAACCGCCGCATCATTCGTAAACAGCGAAACAAACAGATGCCTTCCTAAAATAAATGCCAGTACAAAAACAAAACCGACCGTCAGTGCTATTCTTTGAAGAGATTTGCCGTAAATGGCCGCAATATCCTTTCTTTCAGCACCAAGGCTCTGACCTACCAAAGCTGAAGCCGCTATTCCAAGGCCGTCTCCAAACGCAAACGAAATGCTCATCAGGTTCATGCATATCTGATGAGTAGCAAAAGCAACGGTTCCTAAGCCGGCTATCAGTTTGTTTGTAGTGAAAAACCCCACACGCATGAATACCTGTTCAACAAATGCGCTGGAACTTATGTTCAGCACGCTGACGATGGTTTGTTTTTCCAGCATCCAGCTTTGTTTTCTTTTTAATTCCAAAAATTCATGCGAAAATGTAACGGATCTCAATGAAAGAACAAGCCCGACAAAGTTTCCTATTGCCGTGGCGATTGCAGCTCCTGCAACACCCAGCGCCGGAAAACCTAAATTGCCGTGAATCAGCAGGTAATTAAAAAATAAATTAACCAGATTTGCCGCCACATTTGTTTTAAGGGCTATCCTTGTGTTGCCCGCACCTCTCTGAGCCGCATTTATAGTCATGCTCAGCGATGTAAAAAAATTACCCACACAAATTATTCTGAAATATATAATTGCACTTTCAACCACATCGCTCTGTGCTCCCGCAAATAAAATCAACGGCTCGGCAAAAATTATCCCAGCCGTCGATAATATTAATGACAGCACCGCACATATGATTAAAGACTGTCTCAGCGTACTGTTTGCCTCTTCCCTGTTGTCTTCTCCCTTTCTTCGGGCTACAACGGCTGTGACTCCGATGTTAAGAGAAAATATTACAGCAAGAAGTATCAGTCTCGGCTGGGTCGTTATTCCCACCGCAGATATTGCTGCCGCTCCAAGACCTCCAACCATTATTAAATCGGCGGATGATATGAGCTGCACCAGAACCGACTCCAGTGCCGAAGGCCACGCTACCTCTATGGCGGTTTTATAAACTTCTTTGTCAGAAGGAATTTCTCCCACAATATTTTCAGCCTTGACCATGTATTGGTTAGAATAAATCCTCTTAATAAAACCAGTCATCTTTTCCTCCTTATTTTAACCACTATTAAATATAGTACCTCTTTTAATAATATATTTCAATATAAAAAGGTTACTTTTTAACTTTCCAACACAGGAAAACATAGCCGGTTCTTACAGTCTACAGCTGTCGGCGCAGTAGGAACACCGGGCTGTGAGAATAGAATTTAAATTACAAAATTTTCCATTTGGTGACACTAACCACGTCCCTTTTTATCATATAAAAACTGCCTGATATTTAATGTCAGGCAGTTTTCATTACTTTCAAACTAAATTTTTACCAAATTCCCTGCATCTTTGCAACGCATCTTCATCGGGATTCCATAATTCCTTTATTCCCTCTGAAACAACTTCAAATCCTGATTTCTTTAATTCNNAGCTTCCAAATGCGGCAGCCTTTTTACCGGCAAACTTAAGTCCCTTTATCATTTCAAGAATACCTGACGCAGCCGACAATATGCCGTTATTGATTGTTGATGAGCCCGCAAGAATCATTTTGGACTTAAACACCTCGGTAATTATATCATTTTTATCCCTTTTAGCACAATTGTACAGTTTTACCGTAACGTCCGCATCCTTTGATTTTATGCCCTCCGCAACAGCTTCTGCCATTTTTCTCGTACCGTTCCACATTGTGTCGTATATGATTGTTATCTGGTTTTCCTGATAATCCTTTGCCCACTCCATGTATTTATTGACAATTTGAAGAGGATCGTCCCTCCAGATGATCCCGTGACTGGGGCAGATCATTTCAATGGGAATGTTCATGGAAACAACCTCTTCTATTTTACTCACCACAAATTTGCTGAAAGGTGTCAGGATATTAGCATAATATTTAATTGCTTCATTATACAGTTCTTCTTTGTCTACCTTGTCATTGTACATCAATTGAGATGCATAATGCTGTCCGAATGCATCATTGCTGAATAATATATTCTCGCCGGACATATATGTCATCATCGAATCCGGCCAGTGAAGCATTCTTGCTTCTACAAACATTAGCTTGTTTTTACCTGTGTCAAGAGTATCTCCGGTTTTAACCTCAACAAAATTCCAATCCTTATGATGAAGCCCCTTTATTATTTTGGCACCGTTTTTTGTACAGTATATGGGTGTATCGGGAATTTCCTTCATCAATTCGGCAAGCGCCCCTGCGTGGTCAACCTCCGAATGGTTCATTACTATGCAATCAATCTTATTCAAATCAATTTCTTTTTTTAAATTTGCAACAAATTCTTTTGAAAACGGCTCCCACACCGTATCAATCAGGACTGTTTTTTCATCTCTAATCAAGTATGAATTATATGACGAGCCCTTGTGCGTCGAATATTCTTCGCCATGAAATTTATTCAATTCCCAGTCTATCTTTCCGACCCAGCTGACCGTGTCTGAAATTTTAAACATAAAATCCTCCTTATTTTTTATATTTAATGTAAAAATCTGTTTACGATAAGCTCACCATAACGATAAGCCTGACCTTAACTTATTTCTTTTGAAAACTTAGTGTTTTTAGGCTTCGGAGTAAGGGTAACAAACACAGATAAATCTTCATCAACCTTTGGAATTCCAAGCTCCTCCCTGCCCTTTACAAGAACTGCGGAGCCCTTATTAATTTTTTGAATCTCGCCTTCTACCTGCACTTCTCCGCTCCCCTGAAGCACTACAAGAGTCAGCGACGAATCTTCATGTTTATGTGCAGGCAGCGTCTGCCCGTGTTTAAGGTTCAATACAAATCCCAATACATCTTCATCATTAAAAACTATCTTTTTAGTAAGTTGATTATCCTTGAATTCTATACTTCCGTCTAAATTTCTAAAGTTCATATTAGCCTCCAATATTTTTATATAGTATTTACACATAAATTAAAAATATTTTTTATAAATATTTCTTTTCGAGATTTCCGAGAATATCCAGATAATATTTCTGTGTTCCGCGTTTTTCCGCTTCCCTTTCAAATTCTTCGGATTTTAAGTTCACCTGTTCCATAATATCTTTAGGCAGGTTTGTTTCTCCGAAATTATAAACGGCATCATTTTCTTTTGCTATGTGCCTTGCCAGAAGATTTGTATAACCTATGGCATTGCTTATTACATCAAGCCTACTTTCTTCATCACCATCTTTGACTCTCTGCAGCGCTTCGGTCAAATCATTCATATAAAGCCTTCCGTAATCATGTTCCACAAGCATCCCGTGTGTAATCAGGTTTTCTCCCAGCTTGCCCAGATTTGCCTGCATTTCCTTAAACAGAAACTTTTCTTCCTTGCCATGGTGATGAGCATCTGCATATTGCCGGATGAATTCAATCATTTTATAAAAATCGTCATAATCTATATCTTCACCACTCAGTACCTTAAAGCATGCCTTTCTGACCACTTTTAACATACGCAATATATTGTCATGTTCCTTTATCATTATTTCTACACTGTTCATAAGTAAAATCCCTTTCTTAGAACAATGAGCATGAAATATTCATGCTCATTTTATAGTTCCAGTTCTGTTTTAAGATTATTATTCTGCCGATTTCAGGTAATTATTCAATTGCTGAACTAATTCGTCGGCATTGAATCCGTGAACCATGGCTGCATCCTCTATTGACTCCATCTGTGACGACGGGCATCCCAAGCAATGCATTCCGGCATTCATCAGTATTCCTGCCAGTCCTCGATCCATCTGCAATATTTCTCCTATATACATGTCTTTTGTAATTTCTTTTTTCATAGTTCTCCTTTCGTTGACGCCATAGGACAATCGTACACAATTGCCATGCGTTATTTTACTATTGTTACCGAATTAACCCAAGAATATTTTCAAGTCGTCCTCAACTGTTTCGATTCCGGCTATACCAAAGTTTTCAACCAATACCTTAGCAACATTTGGCGATAAGAATGCAGGCAGTGTAGGTCCTAAGTGTATGTTTTTAACTCCCAAATACAGTAGAGAAAGCAACACTATTACGGCCTTTTGTTCATACCATGCAATATTGAATGCCAGAGGCAGTTCGTTTATATCTTCAAGTTCAAATACTTCCTTTAATTTCAGCGCTATCAGTGCCAATGAATACGAGTCGTTGCACTGACCTGCATCAAGTACTCTCGGAATTCCGCCGATATCTCCAAGATCTAATTTGTTGTATTTATATTTTGCACAGCCCGCAGTTAAAATTATCGTATCTTTCGGCAGCGCATTTGCAAATTCGGTGTAATAATTCCTTGATTTTGCTCTTCCGTCGCAGCCTGCCATTACAAAGAATTTTTTGACGGCACCTGATTTAACAGCATCGACAATCTTGTCAGCCAGTGCAAACACCTGCTTATGTGCGAATCCCCCCACGATTTCTCCCGTTTCGATTTCAGTCGGTGCGGGACATTTTTTTGCAAGTTCAATGATTTCTGAAAAGTCTTTTTCTTCTCCCAATGTTCCCTCAATATGCCTGCATCCCGGATATCCTGCCGCTCCGGTTGTGAACAGCCTGTTCTTGTAGCTGTCCTTCGGCGGAACAATGCAGTTTGTGGTCATCAATATGGGTCCGTTGAACGTTTCAAATTCTTCTTTTTGTTTCCACCATGCATTTCCGTAGTTTCCTACAAGGTGTTTGTATTTCTTTAAATGCGGATAATAATGTGCAGGAAGCATTTCAGAATGAGTGTACACATCCACTCCTGTGCCTTCTGTCTGCTTAAGCAGCTGTTCCAAGTCGCTCAGGTCGTGGCCGGAAATTAATATGCCCGGGTTCTTGCCGACGCCTATATTGACTTTTGTGATTTCCGGATTTCCGTATGTTGTGGTATTGGCTTTATCAAGAAGTGCCATACCGCTCACTCCGAATTTTCCTGTTTCAAGTGTCAAAGCAATCAGATCATTGACTGCCAGCGTATCATCCGTAAGCTTCGCCAAAGTGCTCTGCATAAATGCATTCACTTCTTTGTCGTCAAAACCCAGCGCATTTGCATGCTTCATGTAAGCAGCCATTCCTTTTAATCCGTAAGTTATAAGTTCTCTAAGGCTTCTTACATCTTCATCCTTGGTTGCCAATACTCCAACGGTTTTTGCTTTTTCCTCAAATTCCGCATCTGCATCGGCAGTCCATAAAGCAGCCTCACTCATTCTTTCTTTGTTTTCAAGCTTGTTTAACAAATCGTTTTTTACCTTTAAGCTCATCCTTACCCTGTCATAAAATACACTTATGTCAAAATTTGCATTAGTGATGGTCGTAAACAGGTTTAAAGTGATTAAGTGATCCACATCAGCAGAAATTTCTTTTCCCTCACTTCTCAGCCTTGTTGTAATCTCAGATAATCCTTTAGATATATATACCAGTAGGTCCTGCATTCTTGCCGTCTCAGGTGATTTCCCGCATACACCGGCTCTTGTGCATCCGGTGCAGCCTGCTGTTTCCTGACATTGATAACAAAACATTGCATTTTCCATTTAATCTTCCTCCGATTTTTTATTTTTTAATTTAACTTCGATGCTTAAATAATATAGCAATCATTTCTTATTTTCCGTAACATTTGTTACAATAAAAAATATTTTTTATTTACGCCTTATCTAAAGACCGACAATTTAACTCCTGAGCATGCAACAAAAATTTAATAAGTTTTATTGACAGCATAACATAACTAATGTATTGTTTAACTATGCTGCATTAATAAAGACAGCAAATATGAATCGGAGGGCAATATGGACTTCAAACACGAAAGTGACAGAATATATCTGGAAGATAAAGACGGAAAATGCGTTGCGGAAGTTACTTTTCCGAAGGTTTCCGAAAACAAGGTAAATGTAAATCATACATATGTGGACAAAACTCTGAGAGGGCAGGGAATGGCAGATAAACTTCTCACGGCTCTGGCTAAGGATTTAAAGAAAACCAATAAGAAAGCCGTTGCCACATGCTCCTATGCCATTGACTGGTTTGAAAAACATCCGGAATACAAGGATGTATATAAATAAAAGTTTTTTCAAAAAAACTCTTTACAACACAAACAATATGTGATATCTTATGTAAAAGTAAATCATACAGACAAGCAATGATAAGAAAAAGTAAATATCAGTTATTTTTTACAGAGAGTGCATGGCAGGTGGGAATGCATAAAAAACTATATTGAACACATCTTTGAGCTAATTGATGAACCCGTTTCGGAAGTAGTCTAATTCGGAATCTCGCACCCGTTACAGTGCAAAAGTATGTTAGTACTTTATGAGTTTGATGTCGTGAGGCATCAATAAAATGAGGTGGAACCACGTGATTAATACTCTCGTCCTCTGGCTGATCCAGAAGACGGGAGTTTTTTTATATTTTAATAAAAAAAGGAGAACAAAATGAAAAAATTAAAAACAATTACATTATTTACCATGATACTATTGATAGCATTAATGGTTATGGGATGCTCAAACGGTGCGCCGACACAGGAATCAGGAAAAGCAGATGTTCCGTCTGACGCAAAGGACGAAGCTCCCGCAGAGGAAAAAACAAATTATGTGATGGGACTTGACGATACATTTGCACCCATGGGATTCAGAGATGAAAAAGGCGAACTTGTAGGGTTTGATATTGATCTGGCAAACGGAGCTGCCGAAAAAATGGGAGTGACTATTAAATTCCAGCCCATAGACTGGTCCATGAAAGAAAATGAATTAGCTGCCGGCAATATAGATTTCATCTGGAACGGCTACACCATAACTGATGAAAGGCTCGAAAAGGTTGCTTTTTCCGACACTTATCTTAACAACAGCCAGATTATCGTCGTACTGGCAGATTCAAAAGTCGAAACAAAAGCGGACCTGGCAGGCAAAAATATTGCTGTACAGGCAGAATCAAGTGCACTGGATGCCATCAATGCTGAACCTGAATTTGTTGAATCAGTAAATGAACTGGCGGAATTCTCCACCAACAACGAGGCATTCATGGACGTGGAAGCGGGAAGATCCGACGCACTGGTAGTAGATGAAGTTCTGGCAAGATTTTATATGAAACAAAACGGTCAGGAAAAATATAAAGTGCTGAAAGAAGATTTCGGCGATGAAGGATATGCTGTAGGCGTGAGAAAATCCGATGACGAATTGCTGAAAAAGCTTAATACTGCTCTCGATGAAATGAAGACCGACGGCACTTACGACGAAATTTATGCAAAGTGGTTTTCTGAAAACTAATAATATGTAGGAAGATGTGAGGAACAGTATGGAATCGAAAATTTTTGAAATGCTTGTACCAATGACACTGGAAGGGCTTAAAACAACACTCGGAGTATTTGTGGTAACACTCATTGCTTCTATTCCTTTATCGATTGCTGTCGCAAAGCTTCGAATGTCAAAAAACAAAATAATTTCAGGCATAACAGGTATTTATATTTATATTATGAGAGGAACACCGCTTCTGCTGCAGCTTATGTTCATATTTTTCGGGTTTTACTACGTTCCCTACATCGGCTGCGCATTCAGCAGAACCCAGGCAATATTCACCGCTTTTATACTGAACTACACTGCATACTTTGCCGAAATATTCAGGGGAGGAATCGACTCCATAGATGTGGGGCAGTATGAGGCATCTCAGGTTCTCGGGCTTAGCAGGACACGCACATTTATGAGAGTTATTCTGCCCCAGGTGGTCAAAAACGTACTGCCTTCTATAGGCAATGAAGTAATAACGCTGGTCAAAGACACTTCTCTGGTTTATATATTGGGAGCCGGCGACATATTAAAGGCAGCAAAATCGGTATCAAACAGATATTCAGCATTCAGTCCGTATATATACATCGGATTTGTTTACCTTGCTATTACCGCAGTACTGACAAAAGTGCTGGATAAAATAGAAAGCAAGTACAATTATTACAGATAGGAGTTCATATGGTATTAGAAGTAACAAATTTAAGCAAAAATTTCGGCAGCACAGCCGTATTCGAAAATATCTCTTTTTCTGTAAAAAAAGGCGAGATTGTGTGCATAAGAGGGAAATCCGGCGAAGGTAAAACCACATTGCTGAGATGTATAAATAATCTGGAAACTCCCGACAAAGGTTCCGTTAAAATTAATGACATGTATCTGTGCAGGGAAAATGACGGGCGGATCCAGTATGCGTCAAAAGACGAGCTTCAAATCATCAGACAGGAAATCGGATTAGTTTTTCAAAACTTTAACCTTTTTCCTCACATGACTGTCATGGAAAATCTGCTTGAGGCTCCTATATTTCTCAAAAAAATGCAGCAGGATAAAATAAAGGAAAGAGCTGCCGCATTATTAAAGCAGCTGCAGCTTGAGGGAAAGGAACACAATTACCCTTACCAGCTGTCTGGCGGACAGAAACAGAGAGTTGCCATAGCCAGAGCATGCATGCTGAATCCTTCCATACTTTGTTTTGATGAACCTACGTCGGCGCTGGATGAAAGCACAATAAACCAGATTTCTAAAATAATCAGGGACTTGTCCGGAATGGGAATTGCAATAATAATAGTGACGCACGATAATTCATTTGTAGATGAAATAGCAGAAAAAATCATTACGCTGTCGAAAGGAAAAGTAACGATAAGTGAAAAATAAGCATAAAAAGGCAGATGATCTTTTCATCTGCCTTTTATATATTTAAATACAGCCGTCCGAAAAATCAGGATGGCAAACAATCTCAATCTGTTCATCGTTTATAAGCTTTGCCACATGCTGTTCAATTTCTTCAGGTGAAATGTTTGGAGCAAATCTTGACACCACATTTCCTTCTTTGTCAATCAGGAATTTTGTGAAGTTCCATCTTATGTCGTTTTCGGATATGCCTGGTGTAAATTCTTTGACTTTTTCGTAAAATTCAGCAGTCTCTTTATTTCTGTATTCTTCTGCAGCAGTCTTTAAGTATTTATATAAAGGCTCTTCATTTTTGCCGTTTACTTCTATTTTAGAAAATTGCTTGAAATCAACACCGAAGTTCAATCTGCAGAACCCTACAATTTCTTCATTTGTTCCGGGTGCCTGACCAAGGAACTGATTGCTTGGGAAATCTAATATTTCAAATCCTTCCGGCTGATATTTTTCATATAACTTTTCAAGTCCGTCATACTGAGGAGTGAATCCGCATCCAGTAGCACCGTTGACAACCAATAAAACTTTTCCTTTATATTCTGATAAAGATACGTCCTTATCTTCTGCATCTTTCATTGTAAAATCATATATTTTCATGTAACCCTCCTAAAGTTTAAATAATTAATTATGTATAGTTTATACCCGCAATTTATATTTTTAAGCATATAATTTTATTTTTTCTTAAATTTTATTTATTTCATTAGAAACTCACCATAAAATACGATCCGCAATTTAATTTCTTTGCTGAACAGGTCCGACATACCGTGTACGAAATATATTTCACTACAAAATTCGACATTCTAATTCTTTGTTAACACTTTCCCAGTCTGTCAGAATAACTTCACTTTGCCTATGCTTACGTTTTCCGATATTCCGCTATTTTTGGGTGAATTCCTCAAAGTATTGAATTGTTTGATAATTAACTGCATATTAACAAATTGTAAAACTCAAAAATTGCAGCTTTTGAAATACTAAAAAAAACAACCTTATGAAAACGTACATTTTATTAATGGTCAATAAATTTCACATTTATGAACTTTTTTTCATTTTAGGCAATTGTCCTTATGAACTTTTTGTGCTACACTAAAGAAAACGTTGTATTGTATTTTAAATAATATAACGCTTTTTATTTATTAACATTACATTACAGGGAGGCAGTAAAATGGAAACAATAATGAAAATCAACGATTTTTTAAACGGTATTGTGTGGGGACCACCAATGCTGATTTTACTCGTTGGTACAGGACTATTTTTATCAGTAAAAACCGGATTCTTCTCACTTAGAAAATTAGGTTATATCCTTAAAAACACACTTTTTAAAATGTTCTCCAAGGAAAACAAAGGAGAAGGTGAAGTAACGGCATTCCAGGCTGTTGCGACGGCTCTTGCCGCTACGGTAGGAACAGGTAACATTGCAGGTGTTGCTACGGCAATCGCTTCCGGTGGTCCCGGAGCAGTATTATGGATGTGGATTGCGGCAGTCCTTGGAATGACAACTAAGTTCTCAGAAGTTGTACTGGCTGTCAGGTTCAGAGAAAAAACTGATGACGGCCGCTATGTAGGCGGACCGATGTACTATATTAAAAACGGCCTGGGCTNNGCAACATGGTTCAGTCAAACTCGGTTGCCGCATCGTTGCAGGCATCCTTCAATATTAATCCATTGTATACAGGAATAGTGTTGGCAGTAATCACAGCTCTGGTTATAGTAGGCGGCATCAAGAGAATCGGTGCCTTTACGGAAAAATTGGTTCCTTTTATGGCTGCGATTTATATTTTAGGCGGACTTGTTATCATCTTAATTAACATCTCTCATGTTCCGGCAGCATTCGCATTAATTTTCTCAAGCGCGTTCAGCGGAAAAGCCGCTATCGGTGGTTTCGCAGGTGCAACTGTTGCACAGGCAATACGTTTCGGTGTTGCCCGTGGAGTATTTACAAAGGAGGCAGGTTTAGGTAGCGCACCTATAGCTCATGCTGCTGCAACTACCGACCATCCTGTTCGTCAGGGTCTGTGGGGTGTATTCGAAGTATTTGCTGACACAATAGTTATTTGCTCTATAACAGCACTTTCAATTCTTACTTCAGGTGTATGGGAATCCGGAGCAACGGGCGCAGAACTTACCACAGCTGCTTTCGATGCTACATTACCAGGAGGCGGATACATAGTATCTATAGGCATCGTTCTGTTTGCTTTTTCAACAATCATCGGTTGGGAATACTACGGCGAAAGGTGCCTGGAATACCTGGCAGGTCCTAAATCCATAATGTTCTACAGAATTTTATGGATTCCTTTTGTTGTAATAGGTGCAGTAGGCGGTCTGGAATCAATATGGGCGCTGGCTGATACATTGAACGGATTGATGGCAATTCCTAACTTAATAGGTATCGTGGCTCTCAGCGGAACAATATTCGCACTCACAAAAGAGTTCTTCAGTAAAGAATTTTCCAAGAAAGAAAAGAACAATTAAATCAATCATTTCTGCAATTTAAAAGGCAGCCGCATTAACAAGTTAATGCGGCTGCCGATTTATTATTCTACAATTATTCTTAATACACCATCATATGCCTTGTCAACAAAACCGGTACCTCTATCATATACGGTATAATTTAAATCCACTGTTCCGTAATCTTCAAAGATATATTTAATGTATTCAATTTTGTTCATATCATATTTGTCGTCTTTATTTACTTTAGTGACGCTGTTTTTATTTTCAAGCTTGATCTTTAAAGTTCCTGTTTCTGGAAGTTCAAACTTTACATAATCGAGAGCGTCAATATCCACGATGTCATCATCAATTAAGTCATTTAACTTATCGACAAAATCAATTTTAATTTCTTCATCATCTAAGTCTGCATTAAGCTTCAGCGTTGGAATTTCCTGAGCATCTTTGACGGTTATTTTTATTTTGCCGTAGTAGGTGCCGTCATTCGAATAGTCGTACCCCGTAAATTTAACAACCGCTTCGCCTTTAAAATCCTGATAAGGCACGAAAATCACATAATCAAGTTCATCTCTGTCATATACATTCCATACGTTTATGACTTCATTCCATTCAGCATTCCCGTCTTCATCTTGGTCATAGTACAATGTTCCTGTTTTCATATCAGGAATTTCAAACTTCGCTCCGTCAATAAAGCTTGGAAAATCATCCTCGTCAAAATAAACAGATTCGTTTTCGGAAACTTTGTAACTCAGATCCTCAAGCGTATCATTGCGGTCAACCGTAATTTTAATCAGGCCCGAATAGGATTTATCTTCTGTATATGCCGTATACTCTATTGTTGCCGTCCCTTTGAAATTACGATCAGGAACAAATGTTATATCTTCAATTACATTTTTTTCATCATCACCTAAATAATACTTGGTCTTTTCTGTCACCAGAGCATTTTCGCTTTTATCCTCATCGTAATCGTAATATAACTTACCGTTTTTCGGAAGACTGAATTTCACATATTCCAGATCATCCTTATTTTTATCTGTAACCGCAGCATCATATGCTTTTGTAAACCATTTGTCCTTAAAATCCAGCAGGCTGTTATCTTTCATATCAAGCTTGATATCGGCAAACTCATCAACATCCTTGTCTACGCTTATATTGAGATCAAACACGTAGTAAAGCATCCAGAATACATCGCGCCTCTTTGCATAATCATTCAATTCGTCTTTATAAATTTCTTCCAGATCGTCTATTTTATCTGGTTCGAAATCTATATCAAGTAATTCTGCGGCTCGTTGAATCAGCCAGATAGTTTCCTGAATTGTTACATGTCTGTCCGGTCTGAAGTATAATCCGTCACCCTTGGCAATGCCAAGCTTTATGGCTATTTTTATTGAGCCGTAATAATATTGTTTAGGTTCAACATCTTCAAACACCTTTAAATAGCTGCTGCTAAGTTCGTCTTCAAGATCATCTGAATCAATTATGCCGTACTCATCCAGCATCCTGATGATCATCACAACGATGTCGCCGCGCTTAACATTTCCGCTTAAGCCATAATCTCCGTTGCCATATCCTTTTACTATTTCTTTTTTGATAAGGCAATTCAAGGCATCTTCGTAGTCATAGCTGTACGGCTTGTATCCCTTATAATACCCAAATCCCTTTTTCCCGGGTGCTGCAAATGCGGCTGTCGTAAAAATCATGCTGAGCACAACCACAAGCGTCAAAATTCGCAACATACGCTTATTCTTCATACATTCCCTCCAAATATAAATAAATTATTATTGTACCTGTTAGAATAGATACATAATAGGTTTCGAATACACGCAATAAATTTTCAGGGTATGGAAAATTAATAATCAAAATAATGTATTTTCCAGCCGTCGTTAAAAACACCAATGCCTTAAATTCCTTAATTGCGTTATTATATATTATAGCAATTCTTCCAAAATATACAATATCTGTTCATTTTTAATAATTTGTTAATTTTTCAATTTGGGGATATATTTTATTATTTTGAAAATAATAATGTAGGAGGTGTTTATATGAATTTTTCAACAAAAGAAAGAACTTTATTAGAAGACCAAAAAAACCATGAGCAGATTTGTATACAAAAATATTCTAATTATGCAAATCTGGCATCTGACCCACAACTTAAAAATATTTTTTAACAAAACGGTCAAATTGAGCAGGAACACTACAACACTCTGGATCAGCTTTTGAAAGGACAAATGCCGCAGATGCAGCAATCCGGTTCTCAGCAGGGCGGTCAACAGCAAGGTGGAACTCAGCAGCAAGGAAGCAATCAGCAGCAGAGTTCAGGCATGCAGATGAAATCCCAGCAAGGCGGAAGCCAGCAGCAGATGAGCCCACAGCAGATGAGCCAACAATCAAGCTTTATGCCGAAAAACCAGTCATCAGGCTACAATAATTCTGACAAGGATTTATGCACAGATATGCTTATGACAGAAAAATATGTATCGGGAGCATATAACACAGCCATATTTGAATTCAGAGACCCGCAGGTTCGCAATATCTTAAACCATATTCAAAAGGAAGAACAGCAGCACGGAGAAACTATATTCAAATATATGGAAAGCAACGGAATGTACCAAGTAAAATAAAAAAAGTGGCTAAGCCACTTTTTTTATGCGTTAGTCTATATCACAATCTTCCTGAAAGCCTCAGGCAGATATTTTATTATATCGCCTGCCGTTAAAGAATATTCGCCTAATTGCTCCGCAGCTGCATCCCCTGCCATGCCGTGGACAAAAACAGCTGCCGCCAGCGCTTCCGGAATATTTATTTTCTGACCAATAAAAGATGCTATTATGCCCGTCAGAACGTCTCCGCTTCCTGCAGTCGCCATCCCCGGATTTCCGGTAGTGTTGATAAATACTTTTCCGTCGGGAGAGCTTATTATAGTTCTTGCACCTTTTAATACAAGGTACACATTGTATTCTGCCGAAAATCTTCCTGCCACATTCAATATATCTTTTCTGACATAAGATACATCTTTATTTATTAGCCTTGCCATTTCGCCGTAGTGAGGAGTCAGTACAATGTCCTGCCTGTGGTCTTTCAGCCTGCCAAGATCCATAACATTGATTCCCTCGGCATCAATTACCAACGGCTTTAAAGATGTGTCGAGCAAATAGCAGAGCACTTCTTTATAATTCTTAAAATTAGAACAGCCTGAACCTGAAGCCACTACATCAGAATAATCTATCAGCTCACTTTTCAATGCCGAGAACGAGAAATTTTCCTCGTCATAAGTATGTGTTACTGCTTCAATGGACATGGACTCAACCGCATTGTATATTGATTCTGGTATAAATCCTTTGACCAGTCCCGAGCCGCTTCGCAGGGCAGCATTGAGGTTAAGCACCGCTGCTCCGGCCATTCCCTTTGAGCCTGACACAATTCCTACTTTTCCGTATGTTCCTTTGTGTGAATCTCTTTTTCTTTTTTTAATAATGGTTCTGACATAATCAAGTGTGGTCAATCTTATCGTTTCACAGCAGTCCTTAAGATTAACCGTCTCGCTGTTTCCCAATATGTATTTATCCAGTTCTTCGCTCATGACACCCGCCTTTTACATTTCTATTATATATGCAAGCCGAAAATTCACATGCTGCCTCGGAAGCAATCATAAATTTACAGTATTATTATATCGAAACTTTAAAATAATTCAACTTATGCATATAAATAATATGTGGGTAAAGTTCCGAAAAATAGCTATGTATGTTAAATTTATGACCTTTTTCGATTGATTGTCCAAATAAATGCGTTGTATAAATTTCGTTAGGATTTAAGTATTCCTGAATGTGAAAAATAAAGCAATCTACTTGTTGACAAGCCATATGGTTATATGTTATTATATATTTGTTAATAAATTAACCTTTTGAATTAATTCCTCCACCGATACATCCAAGTATGAATTGTTACTCCTCCCTATGCCTGTTAACAGACTTGGGAGGAGTAACTTCTTGGCTGTACACCTTCCAAAGTTCATGCTCCCTTAATTCGCAAATTATTAAAGCTTTATGTCAACATAATTCTCTGCTTCGATCGTATCTTTCGTAACAACGCAGTCCAAAGCCAGTAATTTTACTCCCTTTTGTTCTGCTCTCTTTAGCGCATCGCCAAACTCCTTGTGAGTAATGTTGTTTGGAGTGAAATATGACACGCTGCTCATCTGTACAATAAAAACAACATATGCTTCATAGCCTTCGTCCAGACATCTCGCAAGCTCGTTAATATGCTTTAACCCCCGCTCGGTAGGCGCGTCCGGGAACATTACTACGTTGTTTTCCTCCAAGGTCACACCCTTCACTTCCATAAGTATTTTCCTGTCTTCGGCTTCTACATAAAAATCAATTCTTGATTTATCATATTTATATTCCGGTTTAATTAACTTTATATTTTCAAACAGATATCCTTTCTTAAGCCACTCATGAAATACCTTGTTCGGTGCCTGGCTGTCCATATTGATGAGTCGATGTCCTTTATACACCGAAATCAAATCATACTTTGTCTTTCTTAGCGGATTATCCGATTCCTGCACAAATATTGATGCATTGTCTGTAAGAAGTTCCCTGCACCTGCCTGTGTTCTTTACATGACACACTTCACTTCTGCCGTCGATTTCTATATTTGCTATAAACCTGTTAGGCCTGTCTATAAATTTAGACGCTTTAATATTATTATATTTCATGCTGTTCCTTTTCGATTAATGATAGTTGGATAAAAAATCTATAAATTTTATTGTATCTTAACATAAATCAGCAAAGAATGTCAAAACCGATGTTTTCTGTTTTGTTGAATAATATTTGTACATTGTACAATAATAATCGGTAACAATGTTATTTGAGGTGAAAATTGAACGAAGGTTTAGTAGTAGTAGTAAGATCTATAATAAGTTTTTTTACGCTTCTCATATTTGCAAAATTATTGGGAAAACAACAAATAAGCCAACTGACGTTTTTTGACTATGTGCTTGGCATTACCATAGGTTCAATAGCCGCGGAACTGACCACCAACCTGGCAACCAGGGCATGGCCTCAGTGGGTGGGTCTACTGTGCTGGGCGGCATTAGGATACCTGATGCAGTTTATAGCCTTGAAGTGGAGATATGCGGCAAAATATTTAGAAGGTGAACCCACGATAGTTATAATGAACGGCAAAATCATGGAAAAAGCACTGAGAAAAATGCAGTACAGAGTTTCGGACATAATGGAGCTTTTAAGAAACAAAGATGTCTTTGATTTAAATCAGGTTGATTTTGCCATAATTGAACCCAACGGACAGCTTTCGGTTCTTAAAAAAGCCGAATATGAACCGTTAACCGCCAAGGATATGAAAATAAATAAAAAATCATCGGGAATAAGCACGGAACTAATTTATGACGGAATTCTCATAGAAGAAAACTTACGGCAGCTTAACAAAAACAAAAAGTGGTTAATCAACCAGCTTAAAGAACGGGGAATAAAAAATGTTTCCGAAGTTTTCCTGGCAACATTAAATCCCGGCGGCTCCTTATACATTGACAAATATGATGACCACATTAAGAAGATAACTGACATCGGGGACTATAAAGGCCCTTACTAAGGAGGAACTATGCGAAGATTTTTGGTTATATCCATACCAATTGTAACAATAGTCCTATTTATTCTGATTATGTTAAGCGAAAATTATTTAAAGAAACCCTTAACCGGCGATGACGATATACAGGCTTCAATTGATGCAATAAAAAAAGATATCGAAAATGATAACTGGTCGGAAGCAGGCATGAAAGCAGAACAGTTGTCAGGAACATGGGACAAGGTAGTAAAAAGAGTGCAGTTCAGTGCCGAAAAGGATGAAATAAACGGATTTTACATGAGTATAGCACGGCTTAAGGGTGCTGTGGCTGCGCAGGATAAATCAGATGCCTATATGGAACTTAATGAAGCCTACGAGCATTGGGAAAATATCGGGAAATAAAAAGCCGCTGATTTCAATGGTTATTCCGTTCAATTTTGTTTTTTCTGTTTAGCTTTAATTGCTCAAAATTAACTTCCATTATGAAAATGCCTGAAATCATTAACAGCGCTCCAAAGTAGGATTTAAACGTAAGCACTTCTTTTGCAAAAATAAATGCAACTATGCCCGAAAACACAGTTTCCAGCGAAAAAATTATTCCCACATGAGGCGCACTCGTATATTGCTGAGCAATGACCTGTACAATAAACGCAACTCCCGTACAGAAAATAGACAGGAAGAGCACCGAAGCCCAGACGGTCGGCTCCGAGGGAAGATGAGGTTCTTCAAATATAAATGCCAGCAATAAATTAAAAACTCCGGTAAAACCCAGCTGAAAAACACCCAGTTGAAACGGATCAACCTCTTCATTCAATACCGCCTTTTCTGTCAGCAGCAAATGAATTGCATACGTGAAGGCACCCATGACAGACAGTAAATCCCCAAGCAGATTATCGTAATTAATTAAAAAATTATCTTTTAATGTTAAAAGTGCAATGCCTGCGGTACTCATGGCTACAACCAGAGCCAGCTTCCTGCCCGGCAATTTCCTGTATATAAGGCAGGACATAACAGGTGTAAAAATAACCGACATCCCGCACAAAAATCCGGTATTGGACAATGTAGTATATTGAATTCCGAATGTGGCTCCGATGTACACGAACACTAATGCCGTTCCCAGTAAAACGCTGTATTTCAGAGTCTCTTTTGAAACATTCTTCAGCTTCGGAAAAGCCAGCACCGCAGCAACAGCAAATGCAATGAGAAACCTGTTTGCATTCAGGGTAAACGAGCCCATATCGTTCAGACTTACATCCACCAGATAATATGAAACTCCCCAGCACAGGGTTACCAGCAGCAGCATCAGGTCTGCCTTTAATTGCTTAGACATAACATCCCCCTAAAATTGTATATTGATTTATTATACCTTATAAATCGTGTGAATTCTATATAATAATAAAAAATATTTACTGATGCGCCTTTAATCTTCTTTATTTCAAAAAACAAGAGGCTTGCCATCAGTTGCTGATAGCAAAAACCTCTTTAGAATATTAATAAACCACAGCACTAATTACAGAATCATTTCAATACTTTAAAAATGGATTTAAGAAGTTCATAGTTGTAATCCTGACTCAGTTCCCAGATCATGGCTCCGCCCAATCCTTCGTTTTTAATGTACTCCGCCTTCAGACCGATGGACTGTTCATCATCATAGCTTATAAATGTACCTCCGCCGTAAAGCCGTNNCGTATGCAGAATTGTTCATGTAATCCGATTTTATTGAACCGTAACTCAAAGCCTTCCCTTCGGAAAACTTCTGATAGAGTCCGTTGCCTGCATCATTTTCAACCCGATACATGTAACCGTAAAAAGAAACTCCCACAACCAGCTTGTCCTTCGGAAAACCTGCATTTACCCATGCGTTCACGCTTGAATCCACACTTATTTTATATTGCGGCGAATAACCGCTGCTGCTGTAAAGCGGGGCGTTGAAATCCGAATATGGATCCCAAGGCCCGTGCAGGTCGTATGCCATTATATTGGCAAAATCCACATAACTTCCGATTTCAGCCGGTTCAATGTTATTTAAGTAATCGTTGCTTGCTCCGCCAGCTATGGTGAGAAGATAATGCCTGCCGTCCTTCATGCCCTGCTCATCAAGTTTCTCACGTATTTCTTCAAGAAGCAGAGTAAAGTTGTGCTTGTCCTGAGCGCTTTTGGAATTGCCCGTTAATCCTCCGCCCACAGGATATTCCCAGTCCAGGTCGACACCGTCAATTCCGTTTTGGGTGATGAATTTAACACAGCTTTCTGCAAAGACGGCCCTTGACGTATCTGTTGACGCCATATCCGAAAACTTCCCTGACCAGTTCCATCCACCCACAGAAATCAATATTTTCAGATCCGGATTGACATTTTTAAATTCATTGAGCTTTTTAAAATTTTCATAGTCTTTGTCCGGATATCCCGCTTTAATTTCATTGTCTTGTCCTATGTATGCAAAAGCATAATTAATGTGAGTCAGTTTGCTGACATCAAGTTTATCCGGCGTAAATCCCGAATATGTTTTCCATGCGGGATAATAACCCACTATTTTCTTGTCTGAATTTTTTTTACTTCCTATGGCAGTTGACGATACAGGTTCGCTTGCCGGCGAAACATTGCTATTTCCCGCCTCGGCTCTTATGTAAAACTTATATGTTGTACCCGGTTTTAAATTGTTCACCGTGTAGGTTGTCGATTCTGAAGAATCAATATATGTACTGTTCCTGTAAATTTTATATGTATATGTGCCGTCGCTGCCTTCAGGTTCATCCCACTTAAGCGTGACCGAAGTGTCACTGACATCCAAAACTTTCAGATTAACCGGCGAAGGCGGTGCCTTTAAGTTCTTCGCGGCAAAGACAAAAGTGTTAGCCGCATAAAACAGCAGCAAAATTCCAATCAATACAAGTGAATATTTAATTGTAAAATATTTTTTCATAATCTCTCCCTTCAGATGAAATATGTACAATTATATCACAAATATTTTCACGGCCTCGTTGAAATTAATGGGAAGTAATTTCAACATTAGGTATCTAACCAGTTTTAGTATAATCCTGCATAAAAATACCTCCGATCTGAGCTTATGCTCAAATGGAGGTTGTAGGGGAATCCCGTACCTTTCTTATTAACCAAAAATGACGAAGTATCCGATTACCAGCAATCCTAAAATTATGCGATACCATCCGAATGCCTTAAAGTCATTGTTTTTAATATATTTCAGCAGAAATCTGATTGATAAAACAGATACGACAAATGCCACAATCATTCCCGTAAGCAAAATCGCTATTTCCAGTCCAGTAAAATTAAAGCCGAATTTAACCAGCTTCAATGCGCTTGCGCCGAACATTACGGGAATTGACAGGAAAAATGAATATTCAGCAGCTATGTATCTTGATGTTCCCAGAATTATGGCACCAAGAATCGTCGTTCCGGAGCGGGATGTTCCCGGTACCATTGACAGCACCTGAAAAAATCCTATGCCCAATGCGGTTGAATATGACAGTTCTCTAAAGTTTGTTACCTTTGCGGTTTTTCCCTTATTGTGTCTTTCAACCAATATGAAAAGTATGCCGTAAAGAATAAGCATAATTGAAACAGTCTGATAATTGTAGAAATGTTTATCCAGCCAGTCATCAAACAGCAGCCCCAATACAGCGGCAGGCAGAACGCCGACTATAACCTTGAACCATATGTCCATTGTATCTTTCTTCTGCTTTAACGATTTTTTAGGCGAAAATGGATTCAGTTTGTGGAAATATAAAAGCACAACCGCCATTATCGCACCCAGCTGAATAACTACACGAAACATTTCTTTAAATTCATATGAAGCATTTAACTGAATAAATTCCTCCACCAGAATCATATGACCGGTACTGCTGATTGGCAGCCATTCGGTTATTCCTTCAACAATTCCCAGTATTGTTGCCTTCAATAATTCTATATACATTATGTCCTCCAATTTTTAATTGCACTTCTCCGGCAATCCGCTTGCTACTTTAAATTTATTAAGCTCCTTACTTATTATAACTTATTTCTGAAAAATTTAAAGAGAAATATGTAATATTAACGACAAAAGAGACTCATACGAGCCTCTTTTGCGTGGATTGTATCAATTAAATGATTGTTCCGTCCTTTCAATTATTTCATCCTGCAGCGCCTTTTCAAGGTTGTTGAAGTGGTCTGAATAGCCTGCAACCCTGACAATCAAATCCCTGTATTCATCCGGATGTTTCTGTGCATCTAAAAGTGTGCTTCTGTTCACGATGTTAAACTGAATGTGGTGACCGTTCATTTTAAAGTACGCTTTTATCAGTGCAGACACATTATCGATTCCTTCCGGCCCCGCTACGGACGACGGAGTAAATTTTTGATTCAGCAGTGTTCCACCTGTCGATGTATGATCCATTTTTGCACAGGATTTGATTACCGCCGTGGGACCGTTCATGTCAGCGCCTTTTTCGGGAGAAATTCCGTCGGTAACGGGTTTTTCCTTAAGCCTCCCGTTTGCCGAAGCAGTCATTACGGAACCGAAATATACGTGGCACGTGGTAGGAAGCATATCTACCTGGTATGTTCCTCCGCACAGGGTCTTTCTGCCTCTTATTCTGTCTCTGACGTTTGTGAACACATCAAGCATTATATCGTCGGCATAATCATCGTCATTGCCGTATTTCGGTGTGTGGTTCAGCACAAGGTTACGAATCATTTCATATCCTTTAAAATCTGCATCTATGGCAGACAAAAGTTCATTCATGTTAAAACGCTTCTGTTCGTACACATTGTATTTCACCGCTGCCATGCAGTCGGTTATGGTTCCGATCCCCACTATCTGAATATACCTTGTATTATATTTCGAACCGCCGGCGTTGTAATCTCTTCTGCTTTCCATACAGCCGGTTGTAAGCACCGACATAAACGGCGAAGGCATATGCTCTGCGAATATTTTTTCTATTACATTATTTCCTCTTATTTTTACATTAATAATATATTCAAGCTGCCTGTAAAATGCTTCTCGCAGCTGTTCATATGATTCAAAATCTCCCGGGTTTCCTGTTTTTATGCTTATTTGTCTGCCGCTGTATTTATCAAAGCCGTTGTTTAAGGTCAATTCAAATATTTTAGGAACATTCAGGTAGCCCGTGAGAACATAAGCCTCTCTTCCGTGGCAGCCTGTTTCCACACATCCGCTGGAGCCTCCGAAGCGGGCATCCTCCGGCGACTTTCCGGCATTCATGAGCTCTTGTATCAGTTCTTCCGTATTGTAAAATGCCGGCTGACCCCAGCCTTCTTTTGATATTTCAACAGCTCTCTTTAAAAACTCATCGGGTGTTTTTTCGCTTATCTGCACATTTGAGCTGGGCTGAAGCAGCCTCATTTCATCCATGGTGTCAAGAATGATGTATGAAACGCCATTTACTCCGTCCTCTCCCGTATACGGATTGACCCCTCCTGTATTAATATTTGCAAAATCTGTGTAGGTTCCGCTTTCCTTTAACGTTATGCCAACCTTGGGAGGTGCCGGCTGATTGTTGAATTTAATCCACAGACATTCCATCAGCTCCCTTGCCTTATCATAATTTATCGTGCCTTCTTCAAGCTCATTTTTGTAAAACGGATACAAATACTGATCTAANNATCCCATGTATTTGTCTCTGTGGTAATTCCAATGTGAACGAACCAGTACATCTGAAGTGCCTGGGCATAGGTTTCCGGCCTGTGAGCCGGTACCACATCGCAGTTGCCGGCAATCCACAGCAGTTCTTCTTTCCTTTTTAAATCGTCTTCTTTTTCTGCCAGCTCTCTCGCATATGCAGCATAGCGCTGACCGTAAACAATAATCGCATCACAAGATATTGCCATTGCCTCAAGCTGTGCTTTCTTGTCATACGCATCGCAGTCGCCTAAAAAATCCAGTGCTTCAATGGCTTCTTTTATTTCTTTTTTAAAGTCCGAAAAACCCTTGTGGTAAAATTTATCGTCAGCCACGGTGTGGCCGGGTGCTCTCTGTTCCATAAATTCCGTAAACATGCCTGCGGCATAACAGTCTTTCCACTCCTGCGTCATTGACGACAATATCCGATCTCTTGTGGATCTGTTCTGCCAGTAAGGAAGTATTTCTTCGGCCTGAATTTTTTTATCTTCTTCACTGACCATGAAATTAATATACTTTCTGTCGTTCATTACCGTCATGTCTTCGACTGTGTGAGCGCAAAGCTCCGGAAATGTGGGAACTACCTGAGGCCCTTCGCTTTTTTCTCCTACAATAAGTTCTCCTTCACCTATATAGAGCTTTCTGTTTCCCATGTAATGTTTGAAGTTCATGGCACGAAGCACCGGCGTTTCAACAGTTCCGTAATACTTCTGATAAAATTTAGTTTCCAGCAGCGCCCTTTCCAGACTCACCCTCGGCTGTGCAGATACACTTTCCTGCCTTAATCTTTTTGTTCTTTCAGTATATCCCCTCATATTAACCTCCTATTTTAACTTCATATCCTTCTCTTTCAAACATTTTTTTAAAAAACCGCATTTTTTCGTTGGACGGCTTTGACATTTTTTCGCCCTCATACACAATGCCCAGCTTCCTGTATTTATGTACTGCAATATCGTGATATGGAAGCAGGTTCACTTTTTTTATGCCGAATCCATTGATAAAATTCATTGTTTTTTCAATGTGGTTTACATCCGCATTCACTCCTTCGATAATCGGCATTCTCAGGTTTATATTTTTATGAATTTCGGATAATTTTTTAAGGTTATCGATTATCAGTTCATTGGACATTCCCGTAAATTCCTTGTGCTTTGCGTCATCCATAAGCTTTATGTCGTACAGGAAAACATCCGTGTACCGTGAAATTCTCCGTATATTTTCAAATTTTACCACCCCGCATGTATCGACAGCAGTGTGAATATTTTCTTCCTTTAATCTTTTGAAAAATTCCTCCATAAAGTCTGTCTGAAGCAGCGGTTCTCCTCCCGAAACGGTTACTCCGCCGCCGGACTGCTCATAAAATACTTTATCCTTAATAACTTCCTTAAATAATTCTTCCACCGTATAATCTCTGCCCACAACCTGCCTCGCTCCCGGAATGCAGTATACTTCGCACTGCCCGCAGTATACACACTTGCTTTCATCGGTTATGATCCTGTTGTTTTCTGCTTTTACTGCATTTTGAGGACATATCTTAACGCATGTTCCGCAAAAAACACATTTGTCACTGTCAAAAAGCATCTGTTTTTTTCCGCTCATGCTTTCGGGATTATGGCACCACAGGCACCTAAGCGGACATCCTTTAAAAAATACGGTGGTCCTGATTCCCGGACCGTCATGCACAGAAAACTTCTGCACATTGAAAATATTTGCTGTATTCATTTTGTCTCCATTAATCGTATTTACAATTTTCCTGCCAATAATTTCGACCCGCGCTTATGATAGCTGGGTCTTTATATGACTATGCCTCATAAAATTCTACAGACCTTGAAGCCAAACCGCCGGAGAATTAAACAATAACCTCCTTTTAGAAAATGTTTTCCTTTGTATTATTATAGATAGCAAAATCCATACCAAAACACATTATAAATTTCCCGCAGAAAAACAAGTGTTTTCAAATTATTTACGCTGTCACAAACAGTCGGCAAATTATATGGTGTATGATTTATGTACACTACTGTCGCAATTTTATTACACTTGTAAGAATTTTAATCCATCAGGAAAAGTTTTTCTTTCAGTCTTAATAATCATCTATCTTGGTTGCTTGCCTTTATTGTCCACGTCCATTAATGCTCCGGGCTTAATTATTGAGGAGCCGTACTTTTTGCGTATGTTATATATGGTACTTTCAAGACTTTCCGTCTTGCTGTCGCTGTCTTTTTCATCGACGATGNNCATTTGGAACAATGAAATCTGCTCCGACCGGCAGTTTCCGGAAAATCCGCTGAGGCTTATGCCTAAAAGACGCACGGGTTCCCTGCTCCAATTTTTTTCGAGAAGCCTGATTCCTGCCGAATAAATATCTTTTACGAGATATGTGGGAGAAACGGTCATCTGTCTTGTTATACTCCTGAAGTCAGAATATTTAATACTTATCTGAACAGTACGCCCTTTTTTGCCGTACCGCCTCGCTGTCATTCCCACATCGTCGGAAAGTTCCAGCAGAACCGATTTGGCATACTCGATATCCGTCGTATCATGGGGCAGTGTAATCGACCTGCCTATTGATTTAACATCGTCTTCGCTATTTGGCTTAACCGGAGACAAATCTATGCCATTTGCCAGCAGCAAAAGTTCTTCGCCCATTTTGCCGAATCTTCTTACAAGGTATTCCCTGTCACACACAGCAAGATCCCCTATGGTATCGATATCCATGTTCCTGAGCTTTAAGGCTGTTTGTTTTCCCACACCGTACATGTAGCCGACGGGAAGAGGCCACATTTTCTGCTGTATGTCCTTTCTCCAGAGCTCTGTTATGCCGTGAGGTTTCTTCATCTCACAAGCCATCTTTGCCAGAAACTTATTTTCGGATATTCCGATAGAACACCAGAGACCCAGTTCTTTATTTATGCGTCTCATAATATTTTCTGCGGTTTCCAAAGGCTCTCCGAAAAGCTCGCCGCAGCCTGTCATATCAAGCCATGCTTCGTCAATACTGTTCTGCTCCACCACAGGTGTGTAGGAAGATAAAATCTCCATGACTTCTCCGGATTTCTGCCCATAGAATCTGTGATCCGGCGGAATTATTATCATATGGGGGCAGAGCCTTAAAGCCTCCCTGAGAATCATGGTGGTTTTAATTCCGTATTTTCTTGCCTCGTAATTGGCAGTCAATATGATGCCTGTCCTGTTTTCAGGATCTCCCGCCACTGCCGCGGGCTTTCCCACGATTTCGGGACGGCGTGTCTGCTCGCAGCTTATAAAAAAAGCATTCATATCAACCAAAAAAACAACTCGTTCCACTTAATCACCTACTGACCTTTATCATAATCCATATCCGCACAATTCTTTCCGGCGGAAATCCATAACAGTTACAAAAATATTCCACGTGACACTGACATCCACTGTTATGATTATTCTGAGTACAATCCTATTATCGGCTGACACGCCATTTTAATAATCATACTAATCAGATAAAACCATCAATGTTTTACTTATTATAGCATAAATACAAGCCGCTTATCGGCTTACCTAACACCAATTCATTAAATGCATTAATCAAATAAAGCCGCCCGGATTTTATTTCATCTTAGCATTTATTATAGCATATATTTAATGTTATTATATAAAAAATCTGTCCATATAATTTAGCTTGTACAAATTGGGTTTTTCAGTTAAACTAATCATATAAATTTTAATAGGCAGGTAGTTTTATGAGCAATAATATGAACTTGACAGAAGGCAAAATTCGAAGAACACTGGTTAAACTGGCACTTCCAATAATGGGAACGTCATTTATTCAGATGGCGTACAATTTAACCGATATAATATGGCTGGGCAGGCTCAGCACAGAGGCTGTGGCTGCAGCAGGTACGGCAGGATTCTTTTTATGGTTTGCTTCATCGCTGGTTATGATCACTCAAATCGGTGTAGGAGTAAATGTAGCGCAATGCCATGGCAGAAATGACCTGGAAAGTGCTAAAAAATATATTTCAAACGGCTTTCAGCTGGACTTTTTAATTGCAGTGATGTATTCTCTGTTTTTATTTGTATTCAGGCACCAGATAATAGGATTTTTCAACCTGAGAAATGAAAATGTAATAAAAATGGCAGTTGAGTATCTGACCATCATATCCATAGGGGTAACATTTCATTTTTTAAATCCTATATTTTCAACAACTTTAAACAGCTCCGGGAACAGCATAACGCCTTTTAAGGCAAATACCATCGGGCTTGCCGCAAATATTATAATTGACCCTGTGTTAATTTTCGGCATAGGTCCCATGCCCTCACTTGGCATAAAAGGTGCTGCACTGGCAACAATACTGTCCCAGTTTTGCGTAACGGTAATTTTCATGAGCATAGGTAAAATCTACGGCACCATTTATTCTCATGTAAAGTTATTTACAAAGCCTGATTTGAAAATTATCAGAAAAATTATCAAGCTTGGCATACCGCCGTTCCTTCAGACGGGACTTCATGCCGCCATAGGCATGATAATCGCAAAAATAATCGCCGGATTCGGCCCTGTGGCAGTAGCCGTACAAAGCATAGGTTCACAAATAGAATCACTGACATGGATGACGGCGGACGGATTTTCATCGGCCATCTCGGCATTCACCGGACAAAACTACGGAGCAAAAAAGTTTGAAAGGATCAAAGAAGGCTACAGGCAGGGAATTCAGATATTGGGCGGCATCGGCATATTGACCACACTGCTTTTAATATTCGGTGCCGAAATGCTGTTTACCATATTCGTTCCCGATGACCCTGCAGCCATAAAGGAAGGCGTTAATTATTTAAGAATTTTAGGTTTATCACAGTTTTTTATGAGTATTGAAATAGGAACCACGGGAGCATTTAACGGCTTGGGAAGAACACTGCCTCCTACCGTAAACGGTGTTGTGCTGAATGTCCTTAGAATTCCAGGAGCCCTGATTCTTAGTTCAACGGTACTGGGACTGTCGGGAGTATGGCTGAGCATCACTATATCTTCAATACTAAAAGGAATAATACTTTTCATATGGTTTAAAATTATGCTTAAACACATATTAACAGAAGTATAAGCTCGCGATTGTTGCTGTAACAAATGCTGCTATTCATATTTAATCACCGCAGAACAAATATGTCAGATAGCTTGTTGTTTCATTTGTTTTTATTTTTAAAACAAGCTCTGAATTGCTGTGATTTAGCAGATATGTATTGTCGGCATTTAATTTGCTCATCATCTTGAGCAGTGCAGCGACGCTTGGCGGCGAATCAAGGTTGTAATTGGTAAATGATATGATTTTTTTGATATCTCTGTCTTCTATGGCTTTCATTGTTATTAAATCCATCTTTTCGGCGCTTTCCAGATTCAGGTAGTGTGAAAAATCAACAGCAGCAATAAAAAGTGTTTTTTCTGCATCAACACTTTCATATAAATTTTCAATCATTTTATCCATATCTTCTGATTTAACCTGTTTTGTAAGTACCAGCGTGACCACCTTAACATCGCCCATGTAATGCTTGATGAACGGAATTATACCTGATGCCGAATGCTCTTTAGTCAGCTTTTCGTCATCTGTCAGAACAAAGCTGTCTTTTAAAAGTTCGTGGGTTATTTCGGTGTCAGTTTCAAGAATTCCCATGGGAGTCTGCCAATCCTTCAATGTTGTAAAAACTTTCCCTTTATTAATGCTTTCATGATCGGGGCCTATTAGAACCACTGTTTCATATTGGCTGCCCGCATTTTGAAACACTTCATGTATCAGATCGGCGGCAATAAGATGATGTGGCAGTATACATCCCCGTATACTGCCTTTTACATCCTTTACCTCAAAATTTTTAATATTCACAAAATCTCTTTCGTCATAGTAAAGACACTGCAGGTTTTCTTTGCCTTCATATAAATATACTTCTTTTTCATGACTTTTTGCATCTGTGCTTTTGAAATCACCTATTAAGCTCATGACGACTAAAAATATGATTACCGCAGCAGCAGGTTTTATTATGCGCATTTTCTCACCAATCCCGCTAATTTACTGTAAGTGTCGATTTGTCCAAATAATTCAGCCTGTTTTCCATACTTTCTTTTATTACGACATAGTCCACGGTATATTTTCCCGTCTGGGCTGCCTGCATATAAAACACCAACGGTTTATGGTCCGGATTATCCTTGCTGTACCAGTAATTAAAGGTAAGCTTCTGACCGTTTATGTTAACTGCCGATGAAAACGTTCCGGCATCAATATATCTGAAACCCGATGGAATCACATAGGTTATCTCGTAATAGCCGCACTCAACACTT
The DNA here is from genome assembly GCA_003457065.1 of Clostridiales bacterium. Classification (GTDB taxonomy): domain Bacteria; phylum Bacillota; class Clostridia; order Tissierellales; family Sedimentibacteraceae; genus Sedimentibacter. Next base: position 14,634 of record DMJQ01000191.1, on the reverse strand, counting down.
GACTTAAACACCGGAGTTATAGTTACTTTAACAACATCCGAATGATTGTAGACTGTTTGTTCCGCAGCTGTTTCATTCAGCATGTAAGCTGTTTTTATTGAAAAATCATCTGTTTTATTTTTATTCAGGTCATCCTTATCTCCCAGTGCATCAACCTTGCAGGCTATGCTTCCCTTAATGTTGCTGAATTTCACATCCCTGATTTTATCCTTTGAAACGGCAAAGCTCTCCCTGTCAAACAGCTTTAATTTATATGTTTTTTTGGCACCGTCCGCATCAACCGTGACTTCGCCGAATAAATCCTTGATTTCATCCAGCTTCATAATATCCCTGTTCATTATATAAATCAGCTGTTCAATGCTGCTGAGAGTATATTTCGAAGGCTTATTGTATATATACTTAAACAGTCTGTCGGAAGTATCAAACTCCTGAAGTTTCACTCCCAAAACCGACAAAAGCGCCGTCAGTTCATAGTTATCCTGAGCATCCGTCCAAACTCCATAGTACATATAATCTCCCGCTTCTTTCAGTCCGTCGGCAAATTCCCTGTAATACTTTCGGGCCGTCTTGTTATCTCCAAGTTCTGCAAGGGCAAGGGACAGATAAATTTTATCTCGTGCTTCAAGACTCTGATTTTCCAGCAAATCGTAAATTGTAAGCAGCACGGGCTCTCTGTACTTGCTCATGCCCCACAAAGCTGCCGCAACATCTGTACTGTATTCTTCAATGCTGAGTATATTTTTTAAATACACTTTCATTTTTTCTTTTAGATAATCATTATCGACTATATGAACCATCTTGGCTGTCAGTTCCGCATCGGGCGCTGAGTACGGCATAAGTTTTATGCCGCCGTCTTCGGATTCGTACCTGCCTATTTCATCAAGCAGCTCTTCTTCGTTAAAATGCAAATCTGTATCGAAATAATCATTGATGTATTTCGAGGCAATCATTGAGCAGACAGTCTGGTCAATTCTGTTTCCATAGTCCGATGAAATTTTGTTCAGGCTGTTGTAAAAATCAGAAGTGCTCTCATTGAACAACGTAATTACAGGATTTGAATAAACCTTATCCAGTACGGTCTTTTCGGAAAGCTTGTAGTAATCAGTATTATTAAAATATACAGACGAATCAACCACGGCGAATTCTTCCCTGATGCCGTCTTCATTGCCTTTGCACTTTGCTTTGACAGAAATTTCATACTGCCCTTTTGGAAGCTTATTTAATTTTATCTTAGCAAAGTCTCCGGCACCTGCTGACTGGGAATATTCTGTCTTTTTGTCTGTTTCCTCATTTCTGACGATCACTTTGTAATCGACAGTGTCAGACTCAGTAATATTTCTGCCGAATGCTCTAAGCGATACATTTATTTCATCTTCTTTAAGGTATTCTTTTCCCATTATCAAATCAACACAAAACGGCAGACTCACCGTTATATTTTTAATTGCACTTCCGGCATACATATTTTTAGTCACTCCCTGACATGTTATGCGCCATGAGGTAAGATTGTCTGCCAGCCTGAATTTCAATGTTCCGCTGCCATCCTTGCCTGTGGTTATTGTTTTAAATACAGCGGTATCTTCAAATTTCTCCCTGAAAATGCTGTCGTCGCCTCCGCCGCCTCCCTTTTCGGCTCCTCCGTCACGGTTTTGGCTTAAATCAATATTGGACATATATGTTTTTATGAGTCCGTCATACCATGAGTGACGATATAAATTTTCCAGCGTATCGACATACTTTGAAAACACGGCAAAATATGCTTCGTCAACCACACTTATGTTCACATCGGCAGCACATGGTTTATTATTTTCATCTGTTGCCTTTACTTTTACCGTGACCTCCTCACCTGGTCTGTATTCTTCCTTGTCTGTTACAATGTCCAGATTAATCTTCCTTTCCGATGTATCGTAATTCATACCATCATAGTATATAACGGGATAAATGTATCCGTTTTTAATGTATACGGCATATACATTCACATTAGGTATGAACGCTTCTTTAAATTCAACCTGCAAATTTGTGTTTCCGGAAACCGTGTAATCAATCAGACCGCTTCGCATATACATAATAAACAGATTGTCATTTTCCGAATTTTCGACCTTTTCATTTCCATAGTTCAACTGAAGATTCACATTATCATTCAGCCTGTAGCTGTCCTTCTCATCGTCCCTGTACAGTCTGTAGTAATCCTCTGAATATCCGTATCTCTTTCCGTATACATCTATTGTCTCTTCGATACCACCGTTGTTATCTTCGTAATAGGCTGTTATCTTGTAGATTTTTTCATCGCTGAAGCCGGGAATCTTTATATCGGCAATACCTGAGACTGTACTTACATAATCGTCATATATTATGTTTTCCACCTTTTTGTAGTCATACTCTACTTCATTTACTTTGTTGATAAAATCATACTGCTCACCTTTTTTTATCTTTTCATAATATCTTTCTATAATTTTTACATTTATTTTATCGTCTAATGGCTTTCCTCTTAGTTCCTCATAGCCGTAGTAGTCGTAGTTTTTCTCTTGATCATAGCCTGCAGTATCCAGTTCATGAAACAAAACATTTATTGACTGCGGATCATTTATGTCCTGATACATTTCCAGCATTTTATGCTTGGTAAAAATACTTACCTCATCATAGATACTGACCGTCGTATCCTCCGCTTCATTGTTGTAGCAGTTTATCCTGATGCCTGTCGGACGCCATTCACTGCCTTTCACATCCGTATTTACACTTACGGTGGCTTCTCCGTCTTCGTTCAGCTTTATGACATTATCCATCGCCGTGTATTCCGTATCCTCATGATAGCTGTATTTATATGTACCAAAATGAAGCTCTAAGTTAGGAACAGGATATCCGTCAAAGAAATTTGCATTTATTTTATAATTCAGGCTTTCTCCGCTAAAGACAAACTTCTTGTCAGGTTCACCGTCAAGGGTGTATATAGGTTTCGTATATTTTCTAATTGATATATACTCATCTGAAATCAGACTGTCGCCGTCATAAACATTTATCTTCAAGTATTCTGAAGCTATATTGTTTAAATCAAACTTGGTTTCGTATGTTCCCATACCCGTCAGATTAACATTCTTCGTTTCCAGAACCAAATCTGTTCTCGGTTCAACCAGTTCTACTCTCACCCTGCTGACGGCACTGTAATCCCTGAGTCTTGCAATACCCCATACATTTACTGTATCAGTCGGCTGATAAACAGGCCTGTCAGTATCAATATAACTGAAATATCTGCTATAATCATTTAAATTCCTGTAATAATAGTTATTTATAAAAAAGCTATCGGCATAAACAAAATCATTGTATCCCTTTGCTTTAACTCTCATGCTGATTTTCTTTAATTCGGAAAGATCTTTGTCGCACACAAGAGTTCCGTCTTCTCCGGTACGTCCTATTGTTTTGCCATTCAGCACCACTTCTGCGCCCTTAATTCCCGCACCTGTATTTCCGTCACCTGCAAAAATAAGAATCTGTTTTTCAAACATAGCATTAAAAATTAAAATATCGTTTATCTGCAAAAACAGGTACTGTTTTTCTTGAGGATCATCACTGCTGAATTCCAGCAGGTAGTATCCTTTTGCCAGTTCATTTGGGAGTTCAAACAGCGCATTGCTGTAATAAGTCATATCTTTCATGAAAGGTTTCTGTTTTACCGAATTTATGAGTGTAAGTTTATTTTCATCCGGTTTTTTGGGGAAATTGCCCGTTTCGGCAAAACTATCCACATCTTCGGCAAATTTATTAACATTTTTGTATTGATAAATGTTGATATTATATTCCCTTTCTTCACCTACACAGGCATCAACTATCTTTGCATTGCCTTCACAGATATTAATAATAGGTCTTTCAAAGTATATATGAGAATTATTTTCCTTTTGTGTACCGAAAGTAAAAACATAATCCTCTTCCAGCTTGTCGGTACCGTCCTCTAAACCAAATCCTTTTTTAATCGTAACGGTATAAATTGTGTTTTGCTCTAATTGTTCGGGAACAAAAATAATCGAGCTGCTTTTTCTGATAAACTTCCCCTCAACTTTGGGACTTATTTCAAAAAACTCATCCATCTTTCCTAAGTTCCCCAGTGTAAAGTACATCTCAATCCCTGAATTGGGAGGGACATCTCTGCTTTTATCGGCAGGCAGGGTGCTTTCCACCTCAAGTTTTTTCTTTGTTTGAAATGCCCATGAGTAAACATATTCCTCATCATTCAGCTTCAACTGATAAATCTTATCATTCTCAAGCCGAGATAACGGAATTATGTTGTACACGGTTGATGAAAGCTCTTCAATTTTAAATTCTTCTTCGGGAATAATCTCAAGGTTATTCTTTACATATTTTTTATTTATGTTTTCCTTTGATGTCAGCTGAAATCCTGCGGAATTATCAATACCCTGCTTATCGGATTTCAGGGCTGTCAGTTCAAATTTGTCATCAGCAGGCGCTGTGCTTTGTGCATTCAAATCTTCATTTGAAACCGTCTTTTTGGAACATGCGGTAAATATCATACACATGCATAAAAACAGTGAAAGAATACGTTTGAACATTTATACCTCCATGGTTCGTCAATACAACGAAATATTGATTCCATTATATACCAAAATTTTGAAATTCTCAATCGAATTTTGAATTATAAAATGCCAAATATATCGAAAGTAGAGAATAACAACTGCAGATTTTAAGCATATGATATTATAATAAACTTATGAAAGGAAGGAAAAATAATGTATAACCCTTACAATAAATATCCGTGCCCCAACTATATGTACACACCGTGGTACAACCCGGATATGCTGTATAATGCTCAGGGTATGCCTCAGTATTTTTACCAGATGCAGAATCAGTCCCCTTATAGCACGGCAAATTATAATTCAAAAATGAGTTACGAGAAACATTCCCGTAATAACATGACACCCGTTATGACAGATTACGGTCCTGAGCCTTTTGCGGTTAATATTAGTGAAGCCACAAAACAAAACAATAATTATCGCATCGCTTTGTGGACGGGAGACCACCTGCAGCTTACACTAATGAGCTTGAACCCCGGAGAAGACATCGGCCTGGAAGTACATCCGAATGTTGATCAGTTCGTACGAATCGAAGAAGGCCAGGGAGTTGTCAAGATGGGCGACACAAAAGACACGATGAATTTTGAAGAAAATGTGTATGATGACTATGCTTTTATTGTACCTGCAGGGAAATATCACAACCTTATCAACACAGGCAGCAAGCCATTATAATTATATTCAATTTACGCACCGCCGAATCATCCGCACGGCACTGTTCAAAAAACCAAGGCAGACGCAGTTCATTAGGAGATGGTTAATACCATCTCCCATATTTTATTTTTTATATCCACATTTACATTATACGAATGATGTACAATTCTCTGCTTCACCCTTTCCGCTGTAATAAATGTTTATCTGACGCTATTTCCCAAGTGTTGACGCTGCGTTTGGCAAATGCTATAATGATAAAAAATTTAATTCATGGTTGTATGTTTTATCATTTCAAAATAGAAAAAGTAAAACTCTTTGAAATAAACCACTCCGGCAGCCATTTATTAAACTCAGCAGGAACCACAAAATAACTACTGGAGGCAGGCATGGNNACTATACAAGAAAATTGATTCGTGATGTGTTCGTTAAGATGCTTAACAAACGCCCTCTTAACAAAATAACCGTAAAAGATATTGTAACCGAATGTGAAATCAACAGGAACACATTTTATTACTATTACGCCGACATCCATGCAATAATATCTGAAATTTTTCAGACAGAACTTCAAAAAGTCATAGATGAATATAACGACACCCGCTCCTGGGAAGAAAGCTTTCTTGTGGCTGCGGAATTCGCCTTAGAAAACAAAAAAGCCATCTATCATGTCTATTATTCTATGCAGAGGCAGGAACTTGAAAATTATTTGTATGGTATTGCCGGCAATGTGATGACACGCTATGTGGATTCCGTCTGCCGTGACATTCCAGCATCTGACGGAGATAAGCGCATTATCGGATCATTTTACCAGTGTGCACTCACAGAAATGGTGTTGCATTGGGTTGCTTCCGGCATGAAAGATGAACCGGAAAAAATCATTCGCAGAATCGGTCTTCTGTTTGACGGAAATATTGAGCTGTCTCTGCGAAGAAGCGCCGATCTGAGTGATACATTGTAGGATGCCTGGTGCTGTGAAGGAAAAACTTAAGACATTGATAAAGCAAGAAAAGAACGTGTTGCACTGGCATATCACGTTCTTTTTTTGTTTGCTTCACTCAATCATCTAAATTAATGTCAATGAAACGGTTGCCTCTTCCCCAAACCGATATAATCGGAATTATTTTTACAAATGCTGCCGGGTCAATTTCCTTGATGAATTTTTGTATCATTATGGATTGATTTGGTGAGCACACGGATTCTATCTGAATCTTTTCATTATTGGTGTAACCGCCCTTTATTTTAAAAACCGTCACTCCTCTGCCTAACTCAAACATAATATACTGGCTGATTTCTTCATACTTGCAGCTGATTATCTCCAGTTTGTATAATTTCGTGCCGAATCCGAACATTATGTAGTCGCAAACCCTCGTCACTATCAATTGACTGATAACAGAATACAGTGCTATATTTCTTCCGAACGTAAAGGCCGAAATAATTATTACAATCCCATCCAGAACCAGCATTATGTAGCTCACGTTTATTGACGGAAAAACCTTTTTGTTCAAAACTCTCGCAATGGTATCCGTTCCTCCGAATGAAAAACCTTTCCGGAGTATCATGCCCACTCCTATTCCGTAAAAAATCGAAAAATAAATCGAAGCAAGCAAAAGATCGTTTTCTATAAACTTAAATTCAAAATTTTGCATCACCAGTAAAACCGTCGGGTACAAAACAGAAAGAAAAATAATTTTCATGATTTCTTTCTTTCCCATGAGCAAAAATGTAACAACAAGTATTATAAATGTTATAAAGTAGTAGATATAAGAATAATTAATATTTAAATACTTCTCCAAAATAATTGCCAGTCCGGTTATTCCACTGGTAATGAGCCCATTCGGCTTAAGAATGTAATTTACGGAAAACGCTGTGATGATACATCCCAAAGTCAAGTAAACCATATTGTTAAATAACTTTTTAATATTTAATTTATCCATAAATCCCCCAGGTCAGACTTACTGTCAGGCAGTTAAATTCTTATGTATATTATACATTATTATCCATCCGACAACAACTTAAATCGACAACTTTTTTAAAATTTATCTGCCTGAAGCTGGGAAATTAAAGTCAGTTAAAAAGTTCATCAACTTCTGTTTCTGTCATTTCCGCAAAGCTTTCAATATCACCGTCAACGTTTCGGATCACTTTAAGTGACAAACCGTCTTTAAACGCAGCATCACTATTATCTGCAAGCATTATATATCCATCATCATAAAACAAATGGATCGGTTTATCCTGATACATCCAGACTTCTTTTACTTTATCATAGAAAATACCATACTCCATATATACATTAAGAGAACTATCCGTATAGTTCTGGTCTCCGGATTCGATCGCATCCGTTACGCTGTGGTCTCGATTATCGTCTCCGTTCTCCTGAGTCACATAGATTGCGCCCGTATTCTCGCCGTCTGCTTCAACACTTGTGGAATCAACATCTGCAGAACTGTCGCCGTCACCTTCCTGCATTAATGACGTATTTTTAGATGAAGCCTGAATTTTAGCCGTGCGATGGTCATATTCTTCACGGCTTACAGGCTCTATGCCTGTCAGTTCATTCCTTTCATTGCGGACACTGCGCAAATCTATATCGCCGTCTGTATAGCTGAATGAATTGTAAGACCCGCTTTCATCCAGCTTGTCAGCGAAAAATCTTATTAGCTGACCATTGTAAAAAAACCTGTCTTTTTCCTGATTGTAGACTAACCCATACTTTGAATAAACCGAATACCTTTTCAATATGTCTTCTCTTCGCTCCTGCTTCTGTTTTTCCATATCCTCGGCAGAAATTGGCACATTGCTTTCAAATGCCGCATCAGAATCCTTGCCAGCCGCAGAAACAGTATCAGTTGCAAATACAGCAGCTGTACCTATGACAAGTGCAACAGCAAATAAAACGGCGGCTACGGAAGTTTTTTTAATCTTCATAATCGACACAATCCTTTCTTCAATAGAATTTTTACTGAAATTGCTCACAAGAGGCGTCAGACGGCTCCTCTTTTCTTCAAGCCCTATAAGAGTCATGGCATAGGCGGATTTTACCGTTTCACCGAATGTACGCACCACAGTTTCATCGCAGGATAGTTCAATGTCTCTGTTTGCCAGCACATACATCACCCNNGCAGCAGTTTGCCCAGTGTATCAAAGCGGCGGATGTGAACAAACTCATGGGCAAGAATGTACTCAAGTTCTGTTTCATCTGCCCAGTCGGTTTCTTTAGGAAGAAGTATCACGGGCCTCAATATCCCGTAGGTCAGCGGAGCCGCTATCCTGTCAGACTTTCGTATTTCAATTTTTCGTCTCGTGGTATGCTCTGATTTCCAGTGCCTAACAAAATCATTTTCAATGGGAAGAGCGGTTTTATACTCTCTGCGGCAGCAAATGTGCGTACCGACAAAAAACAATGCACAGACTGACAACCCTATTATCCATATGACCTTAAAAGAAAATATATTGGGAACCGTTTCAGTCAATGCGGTGTTTGCCGTGAACGCAGCTGTTCCCGCATAATTAGGATATTCAGCCTCAACATACGTATTTGCATTTAAAAACTTAATTTTAAGCATATCCGCAAAAGTATAAATGCTGAAATGCGACGAAACAGAAAACGGGATCAACATGCGGCACAAAGCCACAGCCCAAAGTGCAGGGAATGTCTTCTTCGGCAGCCGATGCAGCGCAAGCACGCGGATAATCACAATCATCAGAATAAGAACAGCAGCTGAGTAACTCATTTCCGATATTGCCACAGCCATCACCTCATTCCAGATTGCTGACGATTTCTTTCAGCTTTGTAATTTCTTTCGGCGATAAACTTTTCCATCCGAGAATCGAAGCCACAAGCTGATCTGCGGCACCATCATACATTTTGTCTATGAGCTCCGCAGTCTCCAGTTCCCTTGCCTGCTCAATAGTTACAAGCGGATGACATACAAAATTAGGCTCAATCCGTTCAATAGCCCCCTTGTCAATGCACCGTCTGATAAGAGTATAAGTTGTTGTCTTGCTCCATCCAACCTGCTCTTTCAGAATTTCCGCAGTTCGCTTGGCAGTGGTATCTCCATTTTTCCAGAGAACATCCATAATTTTTAGTTCCGAATCAAACAGCTTAATTTTCATAACACACTCCATTCATATTTTCATTCTACATCGGTAGAATATTTTCAAATTAATTCTACTACCGTAGAATGCTATTGTCAATAACTTTCTTGTCGTGGACGTGGTTACTGTCATCTGATGAAAAATATTGAGTCTTATTATCACACATCCTGTCGTCTCTCGCCCATTAAGATGCATAGCTATTATCCGCATAGGTTCTTAACACAAACCATTTTATCTTCGTCTGTTTATTTATCACTTATCGAGTATTATTATTCCTTCCATCTTTCCTCCATGAACTCAAGTTAATTTGTTAAGACAGCATTTAATATTCTACGTCCCATCTTCTGTCAAGGTAAATTTCATGAAGAATGGTCTTAATATTACTGTCTGTAATCTTTCTCAACGTTTCATTGTAAAGTGTCTTCCCCTCATCATAGTCAATACCTTTAACAAGCTCTAACAAGAATGTATTGAATGCCTGTCTGTCGGAATCATTCGGATGGCTGTTTTCGAGAGCCTTAAGTGACTCTTCAACCTTATCGGATGACAGTCTTGAAATATAGAAATCTTTAGATCGGATATTTTCTGCAGCATCCTTGTAGTCTCCAAAATACATATTAAGATAAAAAAGATCATCCGGCACATAATCTTTCATATTACGGAAAGTCTCTCTTGCACTTTCCCAATCTTCAACGGCAATATAGTATCTGCTTAACAAATAATTTTTATCATCACCCAAATGCTCCATTGAGCTTGTAAGAATTGAACGTACCATCTCGCTGTTTTCTTTTATTTCATCTGTATCCATATGGTGAAGGATTACCAGCAGCAATTCTCCGTTTCCTGAGATTTCAGTGTATCTCTGTCCCAAAGCAATTGCTCTTTCAATATTTTTCTCTCCTTCTTTCCAGCCGATTCCGTAAATCTTTGTAAGATATCTTAAAGCATCCACATCATACGGATTGTCTTTAAGGATATTTTCATAAAATTCGATTGCTTCGGGATATTTTGTCCCGAGTATAAGCTTTTGACCTTCAGTTAAGCTTCCCTCAGTAATAATGCTCGGAATTTTCTCATAATATGTTCTCAGCGGAAGGCTGCTGGTTATCAGGTTATTATTCTCGTCGTACGCATTTACTACAATGGGATATTCAACTCCCGGCATGAATATTCCAAGAACCGAGGTTGGACTGAGAAGCCTTTCTTCTCCGTCATACATCGTTCCGCCGGTCTGATTCCTTAATGTTTCCATTTTAAATGTAGCCGATGTTTCGGTAAATCTGTCTTCCCCGTTTTCATCCGCAATCGGTGAACGAAAGCTGCTACCGCTCTTTTCGTACGGTTCAAAGAAAACTACAGGCTCGACGTTATAATACTCAGCACCTGCTACTTCTTCCCAGGATACGGTGAATTCTTCTCCCGAAATTTTTTCACCGTGACCGGGCTTATTTACACGAAGAGTATTGTTAAATATGAAGTTAATTTCCACGTCGTCTCCGTCAAGTTCAAGGTATCGATGTTCTGAACGCTGAAGCACCTTGTCTGTAAGAATTGAGCCTNNTATGCCGTTCTTAAGTCCGAGAGTCTCAAACTCTCCGTTTTCATCGGTAATTCCGATATAACTTTCTCCGCCGCTTCTTAAGCCTCCGTCTGCCTCCTGCACATATATTTCCACGAACGGCAGCGGTTTTCCTTCATATGTCACCGTTCCTCTTACGACATTAGTTCCTTTAAATCTTTTTATAATCCTATCATACCAGAAACTCCTTTCATAATATCCCGTGGAGCCAAAGGTGCATTTCCCCCTTGCGTTCCAGTTGCTGTCTATCTTTTGAAACATCTTTTCGGCTTCATCATAATCTCCGTCAAAGAGAGTTATCTCTGCCTTTAATATATCAAGCTTAATATCTGCAATATCTGTCTTGTCATACTTCTCAATTATCTTTTTAGCACCTTCCCTGTCTCCGTTCACATGAAGAATAAATCCATTGTATATATCAGCCGTATATATCAGTTTTTCATCCGTGTTTTCCTGACCGAAGGAAATCCACTTATGAAGCATTTCTGTATCTCCCATGGAAATCGCCATGTCAAGAAGCATCTTGTATGAATCAATGTAGTATTCTTTTTCGTCTTCATTATTCGGAATTTCAGCCATTATTTCTTCAAGCAGCTTTTTTGCTTTTTCCATGTTTTCGGGAGTTGTATCTTCCGATCCGCCCCAGCCTGCAAGCATGATTGTGTACTTGGTAAAGCTTTTTACAAGGCTGTCCGCATATAGATACTTTCCTTTAATATCTGAAATTGTAGGATATTCAGCATATTTTTCAAAAAAAAGATATGCCTCATTGGATCCCTTATCCTTAAGATAATCAGCCATTCCAAGGATTGCTGCAGGTATTCCCCAGACAAATGTCAACGTTAATGCAACTAATATAAGCAGCAAAGTTTTAACTTTCATTTTCATTTCCTGTTCACCTCGTCGCTTTCCTTCATAATTATCTGAGAACTTCCTATCTCTATCACTCTTTCTTTTTGCGGCTTAAATACATCTCCGGGAATTGCCGTAAGGATAAATAGAACCGCAAAGCCGATTATTGCAGGTGCCAGGGGTATTCTCACTTCCGTGTTTAAAAAATCACTTATTTTTTGTCCGAGGGTTTTCTTTCTGTTGCGAAATATATTGTCAACAGCAGCCTGAGACAGGGTCATGTCAAATGTTTCTTCTTCCATAATGCTTTTTATCTCTTTTCCGAGATTATCTTTCTTATCCATTTAACTTGCCTCCTTTCAAAAGACTTTCTTTTAATATGTTTCTTCCTCTGGACAGCTTGCTTTTTATCGTTCCTTCCTTTTCATTCAGCAGTTTTGAAATTTCTTTTATTGAAAGCTCTTCAAAGTAGAAAAGAACAAGCACTTCCCTGTAAAGCGCATTCATTTCAAAAAGCTCTTTTTTTAACAGCTCTCTGTCAATGCTCCTTTCAATGTGTGACTCCACATCATTACTTCCAATCCACTCATCTTCAAGCACCAGCACATCCTGTTTCTTTCTCAGCCTGTCTCGCGACAGGTTAAGGGCTATGGAATAAATCCATGTATACAGCGCTGAATCTTCCTTAAATGTTCCCATCTTACGAAATACCTTTATAAATGTTTCCTGTACAACATCCTCTGCTTCCTCTCTGTCCTTCAGTATCAGGTAGCAGGTTCTCAGAAGCCTGCTGCCGTATTCTTCGACTATTTGCCTGTAGGCTTCTTCCCGACCTTTTTTCAGGCCTTTGATCAATAGCTTTTCTGCCACCGTCAACCCTCCTCTTACACTTTAGACGACAAATTGCTGAAAAGGTTGCAGCAAAATAAAAATTGTTTTCTTGCTGTATTCTTATGCATTCAGTGAAATTATGCACGGGTTTTCGCAGCCGCAAAATTAAAAAGATCCGGCAGAACTGCAAACGGTAATGCCTGTACCATATCAGCCGCAACGGTTTGCATGATCACGGCAATATATGATTCATGCGTAGTCATTACGATATTTAAGTTTTCACAGTTTTCCCAAATATTTTTGACTTCTCATAAATAATGACTTATAATGAATATTAATAAATGACAATAGAGGTGAACTAATGAATAAACTATTACAGGAAGCAAAAGCACTTCAAGAATCAATCGTAAAGGACAGAAGATATATTCATCAGAATGCAGAACTTGGACATGATCTGCCGATTACAACTTCATATGTGGTAAAAAGGCTGAAAGAAATGGGTTATGAACCTCAGATCATAACAGATTCAGCGGTTGTCGCCCTCGCCGGCGGAAAAAAGAGCGGAAAAACAGTTCTTCTCAGAGCAGATATGGACGCCCTTCCCATAGTTGAGGAAAACAGCCTTGAATATAAATCAACAACAGGCAACATGCATGCCTGCGGCCACGATTCACATGCAGCCATGCTTCTTGGAGCTGCTCAGATACTTAAAAATAATGAAGATAAAATTGAAGGAACGGTCAAATTGATGTTTCAGCCTGATGAGGAACACTTGTACGGAGCAAAAGCAATGGTTAAAGCAGGTGTTCTTGAAAATCCTGACGTCGATGCCGCAATAATGATTCACATTTTTTCCGGAACACCCGCACCTGCAGGAACCCTGCTGATTCCATGCGGCGGTTATGCAACTTCTTCCGCAGATGCGTTCCACATAGATATAAAAGGAAAAGGCGGCCATGGCGGCATGCCTCATAATTCTGTAGATCCACTGAACGTAATATCTCACATTCATATAGCACTGCAGGAATTAATAGCAAGAGAAATGTCTCCGTCCAGCACAACAATACTGACAATAGGTCAGATGCACGGAGGAAACGCATCAAACATCATTCCGGACACGGCTTTCATAGAAGGAAGTATCCGTGCCTTTGACAACGATGAAAGAGAATTCATGAAAAAAAGGCTTGTGGAAATATCCAAGGGAATTGCCGCATCATTCAGGGCAGATGCCACAGTAACTTTCCCAATGGAATGCCCTTCAGTGTACAATGATCCCAAACTGTATGAACATGTACTTGCAATAAACAAGGATTTGCTTGGAGAAAATGGAGTTGATAGTTTTGACGTAGCATTCCCGGGAGGCAAAATGACAGGCTCCGAAGACTTCGGCTATATCAGCGAAAAAGTTCCTTCAGTAATGATGGCTATGAGCGGCGGCTCACCGGAAGAAGGATACCCACATCCACAGCATCATCCGAAAGTTAACTTCAAAGAAGAGGTTTTTTATATAGGTTCAGCCGTATATGCAAACACAGCAATAGAACTGCTTAAAAAAATCAAATAACCATCGTAAAATAAAAAAAGGCTATTGCACTGCGNNAATGTCTGCCGGCTTCTCACTTTCCATGAGGCCGTAAAACAGTCTCATATGATTTTACTGCTCGTTTAAGAAATCAACCGCATACTGAGCATGTAGCGCAGCTCCGTGTTCAAGCATGTCCTCATCGACATCGAACTTAGGATGGTGGTTTGAAAAGCATATGTTCTTTTCTTCATTTGCAATTCCCACAAGTGCGAAAGTTCCGGATATCTTTTGAAGATATTCTGAGAAATCCTCGGCTCCAGCAACTTTATTAAATTCTATCACCGAATCTTCAGGCATTATTTTTCCGATGGATTTTCTTACTCTTTCAGTTGAAACCTCATTGTTTATTACCGGAGCGGTCAAAAAGTCGTATTCAAGCTCTGCTTCTGCTCTGTATGTTTCCGCAGTTGACTTTGCTATTCTCTTTATCATTTCAGGCAGCCTGTCCCTTAATTCATAGCTGA